>RHCK01000009.1 GCA_010030605.1 Acidimicrobiia bacterium | reverse complement strand
TTGTCCGCTTCCGAACGTTTCACCGTCACCGAGATCCAGCGCGGAGAAAACGCCATCGACGGTCCGGTGGACATCCTCGTGCATCTGGCTCCCGGCGATCATGACGCGTTGGCGGCGCGAGGACGAAGCGCGGCGGTGGGCACACCGGAACTTCTGGCGGTGGCGACCGAACACGGAGTGAAACATGTCGTGCTGCTGTCGTCGGCGATGGTGTACGGCGCGTGGCCGAACAATCCAGTTCCGATCACCGAGGACGCCGCGTTGCGTCCGGACTTCGGATTCGCCTTCGCTCGCCAATTGGCCACCGTCGAACAGATGGTCGACGATTGGCGTGAGGCTGCCCCGAATCGCACGACGTGCATCCTCCGTCCGGTTCCCGCGATGGCGGCCGACGGCACGAGCAGTCTGGTGCGCGCATTGGCCGCCGGGATGGGCGGACGACTGGGTGAGGACGACGTGCCCGCGCAGTTCCTGCACCTCGACGATCTGGCCGCCGCGGTGGAACTGGTGGTGAATCGTCGTCTCGACGGCGTGTTCAACGTGGCCCCCGATGGTCACGTGCCCGGTTCACGCGTGCGGTCGTTGTGGGGAATGGCGCCGCGATTGCGTTTACCGGATCGAATCGCCGAAGTTGTCGCCGATCTGCGTTGGCGATTCCAACGCGGGCCGATTCCTCCCGGCCTTCGCCCGTACGTTCGTTCACCGTGGTTGGTGTCGAATGGACGCTTGCGCGCCGAGGGCTGGGAACCGACCGTCACGAACGAGCAAGCCTTCGTCGAGGGCACCGACGCCAAATGGTGGACGATGTTGACGCCGAAACGGCGTCAAGAATTGGCCCTTGGGGCCATGATCATTGGCTCGCTCGCGACCGTGATCTCGGTGTCGATCTGGATCCGCAAACGCCTACGTTCCTGAGGGATTCTCGCGAGTCAGTTCATCGAGAAGGTCCTTGACCTCATCGATCGGAATGAAGCACGGTCCGTTTCGATCGGCGGTGTACAACCCGAGAAATCCGCCCCACTGATCGAGAACCGGAGAACCCTCGGCGAGGGCGAGGGACTGTTGCCGGGAGTCGCCGCCGGACAGAAGAAAGAGTCCGTCGGGCGTCGATTCACCGACCACCAAGGACAATCCCTGCTCGTCGAGAACGATGACTCCTTGGCCACGTTCCACGTTGATGACCTCGGGCAGAGTCCCGATGTTCGAGATTTCGGCCTCACCGATGCGCAGAACAGCGAGATGCGAACGATCGTCCACATGAACGATGACGGCCTCGCGACTGCTCCCATCCTGGAGATCGACGGTGATCACTTCGGAGAGGTTTCGTCCATGCACCGCTGTGGCGGTGGTGACGAGGAAGGTGCCGTCGCCGACGACCATGGCCATCGGATCGAGACCGTTGTCGCCATCAATGGCCGCGATCTCGACCGACTTGCTGGTGAGTTCGATGATGTCGGCCACGTTCGATTCCGACGTGTTCGGTTGGACGATGACGAGCAATCCGAGAAGGAGAATGCTTCCGGCCACGAACGAGAAGAGCAGGAGTCCGCGACCCGTGCGTCCGATGTCGGGCCGTTGTTCGACGCGCAGGGTATGGGCCTGAAAACCGAGCTCGGCCGGATGCCGCCAAGTTCGGTCGTGCATGGGTTGAGGAGCGGGAGGGATGGTGTCGTCGGGCTCGAACTCGTCGTTCCCATCGGGGGGAAGGTTCATGCCGCTCACGAAGAGGTGAGGATACTGATGATCCGAGCGCAGGTGTCGTCGGGCGAGTCGGTCGACGAGGGGCAACCGCTACGCTCACATCGTGATCTCCGAACGGACGACCGACGAATGGTTCGCCATCGGTGATGAAGCGCTGTCGGTCGGTGATCTCTACGAATGGGCTCTACGTCCCGATTGTGGGGCCGTCGTGGTTTTCTCGGGAACGGTTCGTGACCATTCGGTCGAGGAGCAGGAACTTCGCTCGGGAGTGACCCATCTCGAGTACGAGGCGTACGCCGCCGAGGTCGTTCCCACCTTTCGTGACATCGCGGTCGAGGCCCGCCGTCGGTGGTCCGGTCTTGGTCGTATCGCCATGCACCATCGAACCGGTCGCATCGAGTTGGCCGAGAGTTCGGTCATCGTCGTGGTGTCGGCGGCGCATCGACCCGAGGCCTTCGCGGCCGCGCGTTTCGCAATCGACGCCTTGAAAGCGTCGGCGCCGATCTGGAAGCACGAGACGTGGGACGGTGGAAGCGACTGGGGCACCGGTGCGACCGCCGCCATGGAGCCGGCCGACGTGCCGAGTGCTGACGAGGCGGGTGTCTGAATGGTCGCCGTACTCGTCGGAGTTCTCGTTCTGTGCTCGCTCGTCATGTTGGGAGTGGCGGCCAGTCGTCGAACTCCGGCCAGCGATGACAGTGTCGACGATTTCCGTCGCCACTTGAACGCTCTGTCGCCCGACGCGCGTCGCGCCGTCATCGAACGTCCGATTCCCCTGACCGGCATCGATGACGAGCAGGAACGAGACTCGGAGGATTCCCATGGCGCGTGACCTTGCGATCGACCTCGGTACGGCCAACACCCTTGTGTACATGAAGGGGCGCGGCATCGTGTTGAACGAGCCGTCGGTCATCGCGCTGAACCGACAGACGGGCGAGGTTCTGGCCACGGGCCACGAGGCGTGGCACATGATCGGCCGAACGCCGGGCTACATCGTGGCGGTTCGACCTCTTCGGGGTGGCGCGATCACCGACTTCGACGTGACCGAGCGCATGATTCGCTTGTTGTTGCAACGCGTTGGTGTCAGCCGATTCACGCGACCAAAGGTGGTCATCTGCGTACCCTCGGCGATCACCGAGGTCGAACGTCGCGCCGTCACCGACGCGGCTCGTCGCGCCGGTGCCGCCGATGCCCAATTGATCGAACAACCGATGGCGGCCGCGATCGGTGCCCAACTTCCCATCGACGAGCCCGTGGGGAACATGGTGATCGACATCGGAGGTGGCACGAGCGAGACCGCCGTCATCAGCCTCGGTGGCATCGTGGCGTTGGAAGCGGTGCGAGTGGGCAGCTTCGACATCGACGCGGCGATTCAGAACTACGTGCGCCGCGAACATGGCATCGCCATCGGCGAGCGCACCGCCGAGGAGATCAAGGTGGCCATCGGTTCGGCGGCTCCCACTGCCGACGAAGTGGAGGCCGAGGTCAGCGGACGCGACCTCATGTTGGGTCTACCCAAGACGGTCGTTCTCACCCCCGAAGAGATTCGGTACGCCATCGACGACGTGGTGACGCAGATCGTGCAATCTGTGGTTCGTTGTCTGGCGAAAGCACCCGCCGAATTGGCCCAGGATTTCCTCGTTCGGGGCATGTACTTGGTGGGCGGCGGCGGATTGCTCCGCGGTTTGGCCGATCGCATTCAGCGCGAGACCCAGGTTCCGGTGTTGATGTCGAACATGCCACTCGAGGCGGTGGTGCTCGGCGCCGGTCATTGCATCGAGAACTACGACGCTCTCAAGCGCATGTTCATGGGTCAGCGACGCTGAGAGCGGGTTGGTTCTCGTCGTGATCAGCTGGCCGTGATCGGCACGACGAGACCGTCCTGCGACAGCACCCACAGTTCGCCACCGGCATCAGCCACCACGCCAACGGGGTGCGGCACATTGCCGATGGCCATCGAGCCACATTGATCGCCGGAGTCCTCGAAGCAGGTGGCCAACACCTCACCGCTGCACCAATCCGCGTAGACGAACCACGTGCCGACCGCGGCGATGCTCTCACCGCGATACACGGCTCCGCCGGAAATCGAACACCGACCGTCGGAGTGCTGGTATTCGAGTATCGGCTCGACCGACGTGTACAAAGCGTGGGCGTCGGCCTGATCACTGTTGAACACTTGTCCGGCTTCGAGATAACTCCAGCCGAAACTCGCTCCCTCGATCGCCTCGCGGGCGACCATGTTGATCTCCTCGATCTCGTTCTGACCGACATCGGCGATCCAGAAGATGTCAGTGAGCGGATCGAGGAAGACGCGCCACGGATTGCGAAGTCCGATGGCGATCACATCGCCGGTGTTCCAAAGCCCATCGACTTCGCGGAGTCGAACGACTTTGCCCAACGGACTCCGTGGGTTCAACGCGACTCTGTCCGGATCGCCGGCCGAACCACCGTCGCCGGTGAAGATGTAGAGATCGCCGTCGGCCCACACGATTTCACCGCCATTGTGATTCGGGTACGGCTGGGGGAGGAAGTAGAGGCGGGTGCGTGACGTTGGGTCGAACGTGCCATCGGAGTTCAGGTAGTACTGATCGATGTTCGTGTTGCCGTCGAGGTCGGTGTAGTTCACGAAAGCGCGAGATCCATCGAAGGAAAACGCCAGGCCGAGCAAACCCCGCTCGCCGTCGGCCATGGTGAGATCCGAGATGTCGAGCGCCGTGTTCGCGCGATTCCCATCGCCGTCGAGAACGGAGATCACTCCGGTCCGCTCGACGAGATATTCGAGAGGTGCGGCGCCGGCCGCGTATCGAATCGCTAAGTCGACCGGTTCGGTCCATCCCTCGATGGGAGCACCGAGAGTGGCCGGAAAAGAAGGGTTCTCCGTCACGGGATCGGTCCCGGAAACGTTCGCTGGCTCGGTCGACGTCGATCCGGTGGAGGGCACATCACCGATCGACGGCGATGTGTTCGTTCTTGCGTCGCCACCACATGCCGCGATGAACAGCGCGGCGAGGAACGGCAACCACCGCTTCCTCATGAGCGCTCGCGTCGGATGAGGCCTTCCTGAACGACCGTGATCGCCAGACGTCCGTCGTGCGTGAAGATGGAACCGGTGGCGAGGCCCCGCGCGCTCGACGTACTGGGAGTCATCTGGTCGT
The DNA here is from genome assembly GCA_010030605.1 of Acidimicrobiia bacterium. Classification (GTDB taxonomy): domain Bacteria; phylum Actinomycetota; class Acidimicrobiia; order Acidimicrobiales; family Ilumatobacteraceae; genus Casp-actino8. The sequence goes on along the minus strand of RHCK01000009.1, from coordinate 11,672 downwards.
ACAGCAACCATTCGTCGGCACGGAACGGTCGATGGAACCACATCGCATGGTCAAGGCTGGCCATCTGCAATCCGCTGTCGGACCAGTTCAGCCCGTGCGGAAGAACCGTGGTGTCGAGCAACGTCATGTCGCTCGCGTAGGTGACGATGCAGGCGTGCAACGTGGGATCGTCGGGCAGACGACCATCGGCACGGAGCCACACGGATTGGTTCATGGTTGGCACGCGCGAACGCGACATGGGATCGCCGTGCACGTAACGAATGTCGATGGGTCGGGGCCTCTCGTACCACTCGCCGAGGAGGTGCTTGTGCGGTGCCATGCGCGTCTTGAAGTCGGGCAACGTTTCGGCGGCGGGCACGTCGGGCATGTCGACTTGATGCGACAAGCCTTCCTCCGGAGCATGGAAGCTGGCCTGCAAGTTGAAGATGGCCTGCCCGTGTTGGATGGCGACCACGCGACGGGTGGTGAAACTCTTGCCGTCACGGATTCGGTCGACGTCGTAGAGGATGGGGGCGGTCGGGTCCCCGGGTCGCAGGAAGTAGGCGTGGAGCGAATGAACTCGCCGGTCGCGGTCGTCGACGGTGCGCGACGCGGCGACCAGAGCCTGACCGGCCACCTGACCGCCGAACACCCGTTGACGGTTTTCCTGAGGGGAGCGACCGCGGAAGATGTTGACCTCGATGGGTTCCAGATCGAGCAAGGAGATCAGGTCGTCGAGGGCATCGAAATCCGAGTCACCGGGGGCGGGGGAAGCCATGACCTCATCTTGGCACGAACTCGGCTGGGATGCGCCTCCATGAGGGGCGGTAGGGTTCGCCCCGTGGCACTACTTCCCTTGAACCCCGATGAACTCCTCTCCACGACGCGGGCAGTCCGCAAGCGTCTCGACTTCGACAAGCCGGTCCCGGACGAACTCGTCCGTGAGTGCGTCTCGTTGGCCATGCAGTCGCCGTCCGGATCGAACAGCATGACCATGCAATTCGTCGTGGTGAAGGACGCGGCCAAGCGCAAGGCCATCGGCGAGGTCTACCGCGAATGCTTTTCGATCTACCAGCAGATGGACGGCGTGTACATCCGTACCATCGACAAGGGCGACGAGAAGATGAACCAGCAACAGCAGCGTTCGGCGGATTCGGCGGACTATTTGGCCGATCACATGGGCGATGCTCCGGTGTTGGTGATCCCGTGCAGCGTCGGTGGACGCACCGATGCCACCGGCGGTCTCGGCATGATGGTGTCGTCGGTGATGGCGAACATTCTTCCGGCGATGTGGAGTTTCATGTTGGGTGCACGCGCGCGTGGGCTGGGCACCGCATGGACCACCGTTCACCTGATGCAGGAACAGCGCGTCGCCGACATTCTCGGCATCCCGTTCGACACCGTGCAGCAGGTCTGTCTGTCGCCGTTGGCGTACACGAAGGGAACCGACTTCAAGGCCGCCGCTCGTCCGGCGCCCGACACCATCATTCACTGGGACACCTGGTGATCTCGGGGCGGCTGCGCGAGGCCGCCCTGGCCGCCGTCGGGTTCATGCCCCCCGACGAGGGCGACGCATTGCACGAGGCGGCACTGGCCGCCGCGCGCGTGGTTCCGAATCGACCTTTTCTCGAGGTTGGTTCGTATTGCGGTCGTTCCACGATTTGGTTGGGTGAGGCCGCTCGTTTGTCGGGCACGGTGTTGTTCGCCGTGGATCATCATCGTGGGTCCGAGGAGAATCAACCGGGCTGGGAATGGCACGACCCGACGCTCGTCGATCCGAACGTGGGCAAGATGGACACGCTGCCGTTCTTTCGTCGTGCGGTTCACGATGCCGGGCTGGAGGACCACGTGATCGCGGTCGTTGGTCAGTCACCCACGGTGGCACGACCGTGGACGACGCCACTGTCGTTTCTTTTCATCGACGGTGGACACGGCGTGGAACCGGCGCGACTGGATTACGAGTTGTGGACTCCGCACGTGGCGCCGGGAGGGACGTTGGCGATCCATGACGTTTTTCCGAATCCGGCTGACGGTGGTCGCCCGCCGTACGAGCAGATTTATCTTCCGGCCATCGCGTCGGGTCGTTTCCGTGAGGTGTCGGCCACCGGAAGCCTGCGCGTTCTCCAACGCATCGACGGGTGACGCAGCAGCGCGAGCACGTAACGATTCAGCGCGAGCACGTAACGATTCAGCGCGAGCACGTAACGATTCAGCGCGAGCGCTGTGCCGCTCTCAATCCGGCCCAGGCGAGATCGCCAACCTGACGGGCGATGAGTTCGGGATCGAACTCGCCGCCGAGTCGCAAGAGTCGTCGCGACACGCCTTCGGACAGTCCGACGATCGCGTGGGCCAGCGTGCGACGATGTTCGGCGTCGATGTCGGCGGTGATCAACGGCTCGATCACATCGGCGATCATCGACGTGAACTTTCCGGCGGCCTCGCTGAATTCGGGATCGCGACGCGAGCCGCCACCGAACAGCAATTGGAACGCGTCGTTGTCGTCATGCACCCATTGGAAATACGCGATGAAGCCGAGCTCGGTGCGCTTGCGTCCCTCGGTGGCGGCGATTCGCGGATCGGTGATCGCGGTGAGAAGGCGCGCGCCAGCCTCTTCGATGAGGGCCAGATACAACTCTCGCTTCGAGGAAAAGTGTTGGTAGAGCACGGGCTTGGTGATGCCCGCGGCCTCGGCCACGTCGTTCATGGATGTTTGGTGGTACCCCTCACGAGCGAACACATCCATCGCAACGGAGAGCAATTGCTCACGTCGTTCGGCGGCCGGCAACCTCATTGACATCAGGCTCCACGGTACTCGCCGATCGCCTCGATTGTTCGGTGGTGGAGGCGATCACAGACCGCGGGCGGTGTCGTCCTTTTCGGCGGCCTTCACCGCGTAACCGAGCACGATGGCCGGCGCCAGCAAGATGGAACCCAGGACCATCGAAACGGTGATTGCGGTGACGATCGGACCCTTGAACCCGAAAGCGAAAGCCATGACGAACAGGGCAATGGCCAATCCGAACAACAAGTAGCCGACACGGTTGGCGATCAACGTCCACCGAGCGATTCGGGCGCGTCGCTCGCGGACGGGATCGTTGGACGGTGAATTCACACTCGAACAATGGTGCATGGAGCACGAGTCACGCCAATCCGGACGATTACGGTTCGTTCGTGGCCGTTCATCTGACGTGGAGCGAGAGCATCTGTTCCATTCGCATCGACCGCCCGGAGAAGCGCAATGCGGTGGACTTGGCGACTTTGCGCGAGATCGAAGCCGCGCAAGCGGAAGCCGCATCGGGTCGTGCGCGAGTGGTGGTGTTGTCGGGGTCGCCACCGGCCTTTTGCAGCGGTGCCGATCTTGGCGGAGTCGAACTCGGTGAGTTCACCGACGTGTTGTTGTCGGTGTTGCGCGGATTCGGACGACTCGACTGCATCACGTTGGCGTCGATTCAGGGTGCGGCACTCGGGGCCGGGTCACAGTTGGCGGCCGCGTGCGACGTGCGCATGGCATCGTCCGACGCGCGCTTCGGAGTGCCAGCAGCCAAGTTGGGCTTGGCCGTCGATACCTGGACCATCGCTCGATTGGGGCGTGAAGCCGGATGGAGTTCCGCGAGACGCATGTTGTTGACGGGAGAGTCGATGACAACCGACGACTTGCTGGGCGGTTTCGTGCATCGTGTGGGGGATCATGCGACCGCCATGGCATGGGCCGAAGAGTTGAGTGCGTTGGCGCCATTGACGGTGAAGGCCCACAAGATGGCGTTGGAACGACTGTTCGACGAGGAAGTCGGCGCGACGGGATCGATCAGTTCGAACGACGTGGAATCGGCACGTTTGGCGGCGTGGGGGAGCAACGATGCCATCGAAGGACGTGCCGCTTTCCTCGAGAAGCGACCTCCGCGATTCGACGGACGCTGATCAGTTCGACGATCGATCGCGCGATCGCACCGAGAAATAGACGCGCACGAAGATCACGGCCATGCCGGCGATCATGATGGCGAACAGCAACAGTTGTTGCCATCCACCCCGATCTCCGGGGCTGGTGGGCTCTCGACCGCAACCGGGTAGTGGGTTGGAACTGATGCAGGTGGTGACATCACGCTCGAGATCCATGAAGTCGTTCACGGTGTCGTCGGTGATGGAGTTTCCAACGATCGAGTCGGGGGGCGTGGTGTCGGGCGGGGTGGTCGCCACGGCGACGTTGGCCCCGAGCGAGAACACGATCGAAACGATCAGGAGCAAGCGACGAAATGTTCTCACCACTCCATCGTTCCACTTCCTCGGGCAGATCCCCCAGTCGGCGGGTCGGACTACGATGTGACGGTGACTTCGCGCAGCACCGTTCTCGTCGTCGACTTCGGTGCGCAATACGCCCAACTCATCGCCCGACGCGTTCGCGAACACCGGGTGTATTCCGAGATCGTTCCGCATTCGATGACGGCCACCGACATGGCCGCCAAATCACCGACGGCCATCATCCTGTCCGGTGGCCCGAAGAGTGTTCATGTCGACGGAGCACCCAGCCTCGATCCGGCGGTCTACGACCTGGGCGTTCCGATTCTCGGCATCTGCTACGGCGCACAATTGATCGCCCATCAGTTGGGCGGCGAGGTCGGTCGAGGCTCGCGTGGTGAATACGGCCGAACGCGCATGGTTCGTGTTTCTGGCGCCCCGTCGTCGTTGCTCGATGGCGATATTCCCGCCGAGCAGGACGTGTGGATGAGTCACTTCGATGCCATCTCGCGCGTGCCTGACGGGTTCGTGGCCACGGCCAGCACGCCTGACGCACCCGTGGCCGTGCTCGAGAACGACACGCGACGTATCTGGGGTGTTCAGTATCACCCGGAGGTCGTGCATTCGCCGTTCGGTTCCAATGTTCTGCGTCGATTTCTCCACGATCTGGCGGCCTGCGATTCGTCGTGGACCATGGGTTCGATCATCGACGAGCAGATCGACATCGTGCGACGACAGGTCGGAGACAAGCGAGTCATTTGTGGCTTGTCGGGCGGAGTCGACTCCAGCGTGGCCGCGGCACTCGTGCACAAGGCCATCGGATCGCAACTCACCTGCGTTTACGTCGACACCGGTCTGATGCGCAAGAACGAGAGCGATCAGGTCGTCGAGACGTTCAAGCGCAACCTCGGTATCGAACTCATTCATGTCGACGCGGGTGCTCAGTTCTTCGAGGGTCTACGTGGCGTCACCGAACCCGAGACGAAGCGCAAGATCATCGGTGAGTTGTTCGTGCGAACGTTCGAGAAACACACCGGTGGGGTCACCGACGCCGAGTTCCTGGTTCAGGGCACCTTGTATCCCGACGTGATCGAGAGTGGCGGAAGCGATGGCACCGCGGCGGTCATCAAGAGCCATCACAATGTCGGTGGTTTGCCTGAGGACATGACCCTGCGTCTCGTCGAGCCATTGCGATCCCTGTTCAAAGATGAGGTGCGCCGCCTCGGCCACGAGTTGGGTTTGCCCGACGAGATCGTGTGGCGGCAACCCTTCCCCGGTCCCGGACTCGGAGTACGCATCATCGGGGAAGTCACCCCGGACAAGGTCGCCCTGTTGCAGGACGCCGATTTCATCGTTCGCGAGGAGATTCGGCTCGCTGGGCTGGAACGTGACATCTGGCAGGCCTTCGCGGTGCTTCCCGATATCCGATCCGTGGGGGTCATGGGCGACGAGCGCACCTATGCCCATCCCATCATCATCCGGGCCGTCACCAGCGATGACGCGATGACGGCAGATTGGGCCCGTTTGCCCTATGACCTGCTGGAACGCATGGCCAGCCGCATCATCAACGAGGTCCCGGGCGTGAATCGGGTGGCCTACGACATCACGTCGAAGCCCCCCGGAACCATCGAATGGGAGTAATTCGGGGTGTCCCGTCGGAGTACCCCCCGATGGCAACGCTTTCGCCTCGCTGACTAGCCTGCCCAAGGTCATGGACGACCCGACGCGGCGCTTCCGGCGCATCTCCGCCGGCCTATTGGTCGCTCTCCTGCTGGGCGGGGGAGCCGTGGTGAGCGAACGTCCGGTGGTCGCCGATTCCGTGGATGACGCCCGTCGCCAGGTCAACGAGATGGCCGACCGACTGGAGGCCGCCGAGGAGGAAGTGGATCGGCTGAGCGAGGAACTTCGGGTGGCCGAGGACGACAAGGCCCGACTCGATATCGAGATCGCCGAGGCCGAGGCGAACATCGCCGAGATGGAAACCGAGGTGGGCGGACTGCAAGCCCAGATGTCGGATCTGGCGGTGCAGGCGTTCGTCGGTGGCGGGCGAGGGGGGAGCCTCACGGGTTTGCTCACCCCGGGTGCCGGACCCAACGAAGCGGTTCAGCGTCAGTATCTCACCGAGATGGCGTTGAACGTCGGCTCGGCGAACACGGACCAGTTGGATGCGTTGATCAGCGATCTGGCCGACAAGAAAGAGCGCCTCGAACGTGATCGAGCCTCGGCCGAAGAGTTGGCGGCACGCATCGCCGACAACCAGAAGGAAGCCGACGACAAAATCGCCAAGTACACGGCCCTCAAAGCCAAGGCCGAGCGCGAACTGGGCGATGCTCTCGTCAAGGAACGCGCCCGTCGCGCCGCCGCGGCCGCCGCGGCGGCCCGAGCCCAAGCGAACGCCTTGGCAGCCAGCCGTGCGTCGGGCACGTCGTCGGGTACGTCGAACGGCACATCGTCGGGCACGACGACACGACCGCGTTTCGATCCCTCGAGCATTCCCGCCAGTAGTTCGCGTGGTGCGATCGCCGTGGCCGCGGCACGCAGTCAGATCGGTGTGAAGTACGTGAAGTACGCCGCGGTCGAGAACGAGGGTTTCGATTGCTCCGGACTCACCATGTGGGCGTGGCAGAAAGCTGGCGTGTCATTACCTCATCAATCGCGCCGTCAGTTCGCCTCGTCGCCACGCATTCCGGTGGAGTACGTCGAACCCGGCGATCTGATCTTCTTCTACGACCCCATCACGCACGTCGGTCTCTACGTGGGCGATGGGATGATGATCGACGCACCGGGAGTGGGTCGCGTGGTGCGTCTGACCGCGGTGAATTGGAACAAAGTCGTCGGAGTCACCCGTCCGGGCTGAGTCGACCAATCCCGTCGACACTACGGTTCTGCATGAGACGTTCGAACGTCGCAGCAGTCGGGGAGTGGCCATGATCCAGGGAATCGATGTCGTCGCCGTCAGTTCCTGGCTGGAGTCGAACGTCGACGGCGCGATCGCACCGTTCACCTTCGAGTTGATCGCTGGCGGTCGCTCCAATCTGACCTACAAGGTCGTGGGTGCCGATGGGCGTCGTTTCGTTCTGCGTCGCCCTCCGTTGGGGCATGTTCTGGCGACGGCGCACGACATGGCCCGTGAACATCGCATCATCGCCGCCGTCGGCACCACGTCGGTTCCCGTGCCACGGGCCCTCGGACTGTGTCTCGACGAGTCGGTGAACGGCGCCAACTTCTATGTCATGAGTTGGGTCGATGGTGTCGTTCTCGACAGCGCGGACAAGGCGGATCTTCTGGACGTCTCTCTCCGACGACCGGCGGCCGAGCATCTGATCGACGTGTTGGCCGAACTTCACGCCGTCGATGTCGATGCGGTGGGTCTCGGTGATCTCGCGCGCCGCGGCGGATACATCGAACGACAACTGAAACGTTGGAGCACTCAATGGGAGAACTCCAAGACCCGTGAACTGCCGGAGATCGACGAAGTGGTGCGTCGATTGTCGTCGCACGTCCCCGATCAACAGGGTGTGGTCATCGCCCACGGCGACTATCGCTTCGGAAACTGTCTGACCGATGTGTCGGTGGGTCGCATCGCCGCCGTTCTTGATTGGGAACTTTGCACGCTCGGTGATCCGTTGGCCGACCTCGGATATCTCGGGGTGTATTGGAGTGACGGACCATCGAATGCTCTGCGAGCCAACGATCCCACGCCGGCCGGCGGGTTTCCCACCTATGGCGACTTGGTCGAGCGATACGCGCGCACGACGGGGCGCGATGTTTCCGGGGTCGACTATTACGTGGCGTTCTCCTGCTGGCGGTTGGCCGTGATCAGCGAGGGGGTCTACGCCCGTTATCTTCACGGTGCGATGGGTGAACAAGAGGGCATCGATCTGAGCACCATGAAACTCGGGCCCGAAGGATTGGCCCAGCGGGCCCTCGAAGCAGTGAGGAGACTGTCATGAGCACGAACGTGTTGAGTGGTTGGGTGAAGGGGTCGTTCACCGCCGCGGGAATCACCCACGACACGTATCGCAAGGGTGCGGGACCGTTGGTCGTGGTCGTGCACGAGGTGCCGGGTATCACCCCCAAGGTGGCCGCGTTCGCCGAGGAGGTCGTGGCATCGGGCTTCACCGTCGTCATGCCCGACTTGGTGGGCACGCCCGGCAAGGAGATGTCGAATGGTTACGCGATGTCCTCGTTGGCCAAGGTGTGCGTGTCCAAAGAATTCACCGCGATGGCGAGCAACAAGACCTCGCCAATCATCGGATGGTTGCGAGCTCTCGGTCGATCTCTGCACCAGGAGGTCGGAGGCAAGGGCATCGGTGCCGTCGGAATGTGCTTCAGCGGCGGATTCGCCTTGGGCATGATGCTCGACGATCACATGCTCGCTCCGGTGCTCAGCCAGCCGTCGTTGCCGTTCCCGATGGGGGCCAAGCGTGCGGCCGACCTGAATCTGTCACCCGACGACGCGTTGGTGGTGAAGCGACGCGCGGAGGAAGGCTGTCAGGTTCTGGGACTTCGTTTCACCGGTGATCGATTGGTCGGCACCCGCTTCGATTCGTTGCGCGAGCTTCTGGGCGATGCGTTCATCGCCATCGAGTTGCCCTCGTCGAAAAAGACCGATCACTCGGTGCTCACCGAGCAGCGCGACGACGAGAGCGTGCGCCGCGTGCTCAGTTTTTTCCGGGAGAAACTTCTCTGACTTCCAACCGGAAGCGCGCGTGCTTCCAACTGGTCAACGCCTTGGCCGGTGGTTCCTTGGACTCCAACAAGTGTCGCGCGAGCAGTCCTTTGGCGGCTTTGGCGTCGTGACCGGCAACCTTGCCCGACTTCTCGACGAAAGTCACCATCGACGAACCCGCGTATGTATGAGGTGTGGGCGACCATGCCGCGCGGTGTTCGTTCGGAAGTAGGTCGACGACCCAGCACCCGGCGAGCCGAGCGTTCAAGACGCTCGATATTTCTTCCCGCCACCACGATGACAGTTTTCCCAATGGTGCAATGGACGCGCCGATCTTGAGTTTGTAGTCGGGGACCGGGTCGTCGAAGCCCACCAGCCCCAGTAATCCGGACACCACGATCACCGACCCCGCGGCGCGTTTCTTCACCGCGGGGCTCATGGTCGTGGGCGCGAGGTGATCCCACACCACCCCCGTGTAGCGAAGGTGAGCCGGCAGCGTCGGCGAATTCACGAGATCGAGGTTCGACGTGCGTGCGATCTCGAGGTTCTTGCCCGCGACGCCCAGAAGTTTCGCGTCACCGCCGCCCGCTCGTCGCAGCGCGTCGATGACATCGGAACGTCGCGTGGCCATCCGACGACCGAAGTCGCCCGAAGCGACCCGCCAGCCGGGTTTCGACCCACCTTCGGCTTTGCCCTCCGATGGCGGAAGCAGAATGACGAGGGGTGCGTTCTTCGGAGCCACGCTCAAATTCAACTCCAACGGTGATCGGGGTATGGTGATTTCATGCGAATTCAGGTCGATGCCGAGAAGTGTCAGGGTCACAACCGTTGTTATGCGTTGGCTCCCGAGTTGTTCGATGTGGACGACTACGGCAATGCGGTGGTCATTGGCGATGGCACCGTCAGCCCCGAGTTGATCGAGCGCGCGAAGTTGGCGGTGGCCAACTGCCCCGAGTTCGCCATCACACTCTCGGAGTGATCGGAGACCGCGCATGACCGTCTACGAACCCCCCGTTTCCATTTACGGTCCCGTCCAGGATTGGGCCACCGACTTCGACCACGCCGATCCGGAGTACAACCGGAACGCCCATCGCATCTGGGCCGAGCTGCGCGGCACGTGTCCGGTGGCGCACAGCGATCGTTACGGCGGCACGTGGTTGCCCGTCACGCACGAAACGGTTCGTGAGATCGCTTATGACACCGAGAACTTCACCAGTCGTGCGGTGGTCGTGAGCACCGTGGTTCCCGAGGATCCGGCTCCGATCGGTGGTGCCCCGCCGATCACGAGTGATCCGCCGTTCCACCATGACGCTCGCCGTTTGTTGTTGCCTCCTTTCTCTCCGAAGAAGATCGCCGAGTGGGAGGACGAAGTGCGGATTCTTTGCCGTGCTCTGCTCGATCGAATGGAAGCCAAGATCGCCGCGGGCGAACGCGTGGACGCGGCCATCGACTACGCCCAACACATTCCCGTGAACGTCATCTCGCGGATGCTCGGCTTCCCATTGGAGGACGATGATCTTTTCCGCCAATTCGTGCACGACATTCTCGAGAGCATCAACGGTGATCCCGAGGAACGCATTCGCTCGTTCGAACGTATCGACGCCTACCTGCTGGCCCAGATCGAGGATCATCGCGCGAACCCGCGCGACGACCTGACGTCGTATCTGATGGACGTCGAGATGTACGGCCAGAAACTGCCCGACAACATGGTCGGTGGTGTCATCTTGCTGTTGCTGGTCGCCGGGATCGACACCACATGGAGTGCCATCGGGTCGAGCATCTGGCATCTGGCCACTCACGACGACGATCGTCGACGACTGGTGGCCGACGCGTCGTTGATGACGACGGCCATCGAGGAGTTTCTGCGGGCGTACGCACCAGTCACCATGGCGCGTTTGGTGGCCCAAGATCACGATTTCCATGGCTGTCCGATGAAGAAGGACGAGTGGGTGTTGTTGCCGTTCCCAGCGGCCAACCTCGACCCTTCGGAATTCCCCGACGCCGATCGGGTGCTCATCGATCGTCAGGAGAATCGTCACGCCGCTTTCGGGCTCGGCATCCACCGCTGTCTCGGATCGAACCTGGCTCGTCTCGAACTTCGGGTTGCAGTCGAGGAGTTCATCGCTCGTTTCCCCGAATTCGTGATCGATGGTTCGGACGACGACGTCGTGTGGAGCGTCGGCCAGATTCGTGGTCCGCGTCAGTTGCCGGTTCAAGTGCTTCGTTCCTGAACGTGAACGACACGACGACGTTCACCGAGGCTGGTCGACGATGGGCCGAGTTGTTGGCGTCGTGGGCGATCCCCGACGAGATCGTGTCGCAGGGCGAGGTGCCACCGTGGTCGCACGACCCCGCGACGTTCGCCATGGACGACACCGCCGATCCGACGAATCCCATCTTCGAATTGGCCCGTGAAATATTGCCCCTCGATGGTGGAACGGTGCTCGACATCGGATGTGGTGGCGGACGATCGTCGTTGCCGCTCTTTCCCCGAGCGCGTCACATCACCGGCGTCGACACCAGCCGCGCGATGCTGGACCAGTTCGCCGACGCGGCGAATCGGTTGGGCGTCGGACACCGAGAATTGCAGGGCCGTTGGCCCGACGTGGCGATCGAGGCCGAAATGTCGGGGACACCGATCGAACCCGCCGATGTCGTGGTTTGTCACCACGTCTTGTTCAACGTGCCCGACATCGAACCGTTCGTCGTGGCTCTCACGGCCGCCGCGCGCTTGGGTGTCGTGGTCGTGATTCCGCGACGGCATCCGATGTCGGCATGGAACGCCGCC
>RHCK01000080.1 GCA_010030605.1 Acidimicrobiia bacterium | reverse complement strand
CTTGCGGAACATCTCCACACCCGTGCACGTCGTCTTCTGCGTCGGACGCAAACCAACGATCTCGACCTCGTCACCGGTGTGAACACGACCCTGCTCCACCTTGCCGGTCACCACCGTGCCACGACCCGTGATCGTGAACACATCCTCGATCGGCATCAAGAACGGCTTGTCGAGCTCACGCTGCGGCTCAGGAATGTACGCGTCAGCAGCAGCCATCAACTCCATGACCTTGTCCTGCCACGCCGCGTCACCCTCGAGCGCCTTCAACGCCGACACCCGAACCACCGGAGCATCATCACCAGGGAACTCGTACTCGTTCAGAAGCTCACGAACCTCGAGCTCCACCAACTCGAGCAACTCCTCATCATCGACCATGTCACTCTTGTTCAACGCCACGATGATGTAGGGAACACCCACCTGACGAGCCAACAACACATGCTCACGCGTCTGCGGCATCGGACCATCAGTGGCCGCCACCACCAAAATCGCACCATCAACCTGCGCGGCACCCGTGATCATGTTCTTGACAACGTCGTCTTACCATGGTCAATATGACCCATCGTTCCGATATTCACATGAGGCTTCGTACGCTCAAACTTCGCCTTCGACATGGCATTCTTTCCTTCGTGAGTGTGTAGTGCTTGTGTATGTGGACTTGCTGTAGCGGCGATCGGGATCGAACCGATGACCTTCCGATTATGAGCCGGATGCTCTGACCAACTGAGCTACGCCGCCTGGCGCGCAGCCGGTTGGCTGCCCGGTTGTATGACACCCGTTGCGCGAGTGCTGAGCCCTCTGTCGGAATCGAACCGACGACCTTTTCCTTACCATGGAAATGCTCTGCCGACTGAGCTAAGAGGGCGCAGGTACGTGGCGGAGCCACGAGCCGGCTTGGGAGTGTATAGCCCTGACCTGCGAAACCACCCCTGCGTAACCAGCATGATCAGCCGCCGTCCCGTTAGTTTGACGACGTGGATGAAGCGCCTGCTCCGGTGACCATACGGACCGCCGAGATCGGCGACGCCGAGGCCATTCGAACGATCTACAACCATGAGGTGGAGAACACCACGGCCACCATGGACTTGGTGCCACGGACCCTGGCCGACCAACAGGAGTGGCTGGCCGCCCGCAGCGGAGCGTTCGCCACGATCGTGGCCGTGCTCGAGGGTGAGGTGGTGGGCTTTGCCAGCCTGAGCCCCTACAAGGAACGGGCCGCCTACCGCCCGACGGTGGAAGATTCGGTCTATGTGCGGCGCGATTTGGGCGGCCGCGGAATCGGAAAAGCCCTGCTCACAGCGGTGATCGACCTGGCGGCGGCCTCCGGATTCCATTCGGTGATGGCCCGGATCGAGGCCTCCGGGACGGCCAGCCGCGCCCTGCACGCTTCGTGTGGGTTCCGCGAGGTGGGGGTGGAAGTCGAGGTGGGACGCAAGTTCAACCGCTGGATCGACATGGTCCTGATGCAAAAACTGCTCTGAAACCACCGTTCTGGGTACGAAAAGTGCCCGTAACCGGCACTTTTTCGTACCCAGAAGGGGTCAGCGGACCGAGTTGACGAGTCCCCACAGGTTCGTCACCGGCGATTTGGCGCCCGAACGAGCCACGATCGAGGTCGGGTCCGAGGCCAAGAGCCCCACAATCGTTTCAGCCACCAGTCGACCACCCACCGGGCCGAGCCGACCGGACGGGTTGCGACCCGCTTCGGCCAGCACGTACACCCACAACGGCGCCGAGCCGGCGAAATTCGCCGAGATGTCGGTGATCGGGCGCTGATCGGTCGGGTCGCCGGTGGCGGCCCCGATCAAAATCTGACTGTCGGGCAAGGGGGTGACCCCCATGGCCCGGGCCACGTCCTGACCCGACGGCAGTCCGAGCTGCTGACCGCGAAGCAGATTGCGCAACGCGAGGTTCGCCGGTCCGACACCAGTGGTCGGCAACGGCAACAAGCTCAGCGAGTGAGTGAGTGAACCATCGATCTTGTACGACGGTTGCGCTGTGCCCGATCGCGACGGAACGAAGAGATTCCAATCGATGCCGAACGTCGACGGTGACGGCGAGAAACCCGTGAGATCGCTGCCGGGCACGAACGTACCCGAGAAGACCGGTAGCGGATCCGTGGAGGAGTTGATGCGATAGAACGCGCGCACTTGCGAATGGCCGAATCGATAGGCCGCCGCCGAGAACTCGATGGGCATGCTCGCGCACGACGTGTAGTTCCGCAACGTGGTGACCCAACGAGAACCGCGACGACGCACCGTGTTGTCGACCGTCTTTTGACCCACGATTCGTGGGAGATAATCGGTGAGCACGATCCACTGATACGCGTTCAGCACTTCTTGACGGGCACGCGCGAACAACACCGAACTCGACATGTTCGGATTACGTCGTCGAATTCGATCGACCGTGACGTTGTGGAAGCGAATGAACAACGAATGGATTCCGGCCACGATGCGGTTCTCGTCGTTGCGCGGATCGCCGATGATCGCTCGACCCGACGCGTCGCGCGGAAGGTCGCGTGCACCGAGATCGCGACTGCCAGTGAGCGACGCGCCCACGAGCAAATGAACGTGATCGCTTTCGTACAACTGCGACGACGAAGTCGGTCCATTCCCGTACAACGAGTCCAGATCCAACTGCGGTGTGCGCGCGTTGACCAACGTCGACGGATCCGTGGGCGTCGTCAGATCGTCGGGTCGGTCGTCGAGGGTCAGGTCGTGGTCGACGAACTGACCGAAGTACGTGTACGCGGCCGGAATCGCCGCGTTGTCCTCGGGGTCGAGCGCACCGGGAGCGGTTGGTTCGTCGGCGGCGGCGATCATGGCCGTCGACAAAGCGCGAAGATCCGTCACGTCCCACGACGCGTCGGGCAAACCAGGGAACAACTGCCCGTACGACGATCCCGGCGATCCGCAGGTGGCCGCCGACGCGTGGTCGATGGGAATGGCGATGAGACTCGAAAGTCCGGTGGACAGGGCGATGCTGGCGGTCATCAGTCGTTTCATGGGATGACTCTCCGACACCCAGGTGAGAGAACCGGGGACGTTCGTTGTGAGAACGATCAAGAAAGTCACAAGGAGCCCAACACGCGATGAGCCGCCCCGAAGGGCGGCTCATCGACCGAGATGCGTGGGCCGGGCAGGATTCGAACCTACGTAGGCAGTGCCGGCAGATTTACAGTCTGCTCCCTTTGGCCGCTCGGGCACCGACCCCACTTATGCAGACGCTGAGCGTATCGGCGCGACTCCGCTCGCCACCACCTCCCGCGACCCCTCGGGGCCGGTGATTACGCTGTTCGCATGGCCAGTTTTGACGTTGTCTCCGAAGTCGACCACCAGGAAGTGCGCAACGCGGTCGATCAAGCCCAGCGCGAGATCGCCACGCGATTCGACTTCAAGAACACCGACTCGTCCATCGAACAAAAGGACTTGGTGTTGACCATGCGTTCCATCACCGAGGATCGGTTGAACGCCCTGCGGGTGGTGCTCGAGGAACGTCTGGTGAAGCGTGGCGTGTCGCTGCGTGGCTTGGATTACGGCAAAGTGGAAGAGGCCACCCAGAACTCGGTGCGCCAAGTGGTGACCATCAAGGTGGGCATCTCGTCGGACAAAGCCCGTGAGATCAATCGCCTGATCAAGGAGAAGGGTCCCAAGGGCATCAGCAGCCAGACGCAAGGAGACACGATTCGCGTGAACGGCAAGAAGCGCGACGATCTGCAAGCGGTGATCGCGTTGCTGAAGGGCGAGGATCTGGGGATCCCGCTGCAGTTCAACAACTTCCGCGACTAACCCTTTAACTCATTGGGATCGAAAACACGTCGTTTTTGGGGGTCCACGTTCCCAACGTCAGCATCATCAATGTCGTTGGGTAAACAATCCCCCAAAAACGACGTGTTTTCGATCCCAACAACGGTGGTGGGTCAGTCTTCGGACGGGGCTTCGGCGGCGCGCTTTTGCAGCTCGTTCACCACGCTCGCATCCGCCAGCGTCGTCGTGTCGCCCAAGTTCCGTCCCTCGGCCACATCGCGCAACAAACGTCGCATGATCTTGCCGCTACGTGTCTTGGGCAACTCCGGCGTGAAATAGATCGTCTTGGGCTTGGCGATCGCGCCGATCTCCTTGGCCACGTGATTGCGCAAATCTCCCTCGTCCACGCTCGACCCGCCGCGCAACGTCACGTACGCGATGATCGCTTGTCCGGTGGTCGCATCGTTCGCGCCCACCACCGCGGCCTCGGCCACCGCCGGGTGTGACACCAACGCACTCTCCACCTCGGTCGTGCTGATGCGGTGTCCGCTCACGTTCATCACGTCGTCCACGCGGCCGAGCAACCACAAGTACCCGTCGGCGTCGAGTTTGGCCCCGTCGCCGGCGAAGTATCGGTCGCCGTAACGGCTCCAATACGTCTCCTTGTAACGCTCGGGGTCGCCCCAGATTCCGCGCAACATTCCGGGCCACGGGCGCGTGAGCGTGAGGTATCCCCCGCCATGATCGATGCGCGCTCCGGATTCGTCCACCACTTCAGCGGTGATACCGGGCAACGGGAACGTGGCCGACCCGGGCTTCAACGTGGTGGCTCCGGGAAGAGGCGAGATCATGATTCCGCCGGTCTCGGTCTGCCACCACGTGTCGACGACCGGACACGTTCCGCGACCAATGGTGTCGCGATACCACATCCACGCTTCGGGGTTGATGGGCTCGCCCACCGAGCCGAGCAACCTCAACGACGACATGTCGTGCTTGGCCGGCTCTTGATCTCCCCATTTCATGAAGGTTCGGATGGCCGTCGGTGCGGTGTAGAAGATGGTGACGCCGTACTTCTCGACGATCGACCACAGACGATCGTTGCCCGGGAAGTTGGGAACGCCTTCGTAGATCACTTGTGTCGCGCCGTTCGACAGCGGCCCGTACACGATGTAACTGTGACCGGTGATCCAACCCACATCGGCGGTGCACCAATACACGTCGGACTCGGGATGCAGATCGAACACGTACTTGTGCGTGTATGTGACATGGGTGAGGTAGCCGCCCGTGGTGTGCATGATGCCCTTGGGCTTGCCGGTGGTCCCCGACGTGTACAAGAGAAACAGCAACTGTTCGCTGTCCATCGGCTCGGCCGGACAATCGAGCGACGCCTCGGCCATCAGGTCGTGATACCAGTGATCGCGACCGTCGACCATGTTCACGTCGTTGCCGCCACGCTTCACCACCACCACGTGTTCGATGGTTGGTGTGTTCGCCAACGCCTCGTCGGCCGCCGGCTTGAGCGCGAAGACTTCACCGCGTCGGTATCCACCATCGGCGGTGATGAGCACCTTGGCCGAAGCGTCATTGATGCGATCGGCCAACGCCTGAGACGAGAACCCGCCGAACACCACGCTGTGCGCGGCACCGATGCGCGCGCAGGCCAGCATCGCCACGGCGGCTTCCGGCACCATCGGCAAATAGATGTTGACGCGATCGCCTTTCGCGACGCCGAGTGACTTCAAGACGTTCGCGAACTTCTTGGTTTCGTCGAGCAATTGCGCGTAGGTGATGGTGCGCGTGTCGCCGGGTTCACCTTCCCAATGGATGGCCACCTTGTCGCCGCGTCCGGCGAGCACATGACGATCGAGACAATTGAACGAGACGTTCAGTTGACCGCCAACGAACCACTTCGCATACGGCAGATTCCATTCGCAGATCGTGTGCCAGTCGGTGTCCCAGTGCAGCAACTCGGCCGCCTGTCGCGCCCAGAAACCCTCATCATCGGCGCGAGCCTCGTCATAGAGAAAGGTGCCCGCCACCAAGGCGTTCTTCTGAAAGTCCACCGGAGGCGGGAACTTGCGGTTCTCCAAGAGAAGATCGTCGATGTTGTTCTGTTCGCCGGCCATGACTCCCCCGTCGGACGTTGTGACGAACGAACTTTAGGCGTCTCGACGCTTGAAGCTGCGCTCGGCGAGAACGGTGACCACCAGAACCCAGGCGGCGAAATATCCGAGTGATTCCCATCGGGTGAAACCGTTGTCCGGTGTTTCCGGGAACATCGAATTGAAGCCGGTCTGGAAGGGCATCCACCGACGGACGTCGTCACCAACGGCCAGGCTCAGCAAACCTCCGACGATGCCTTCCACCAACAACGGCCACAGAACGAGGGTCGTGATGGCGCTCGGTGGGTTCCGAGTGAGAGTTCCGATCGCCATGCCGAGCAAGGCCACGAGAGCTCCCATGAGCACCATCGAGGTGAGGCCGGCACTCATCGACGTGTGCGAGCCGGGTACGTCTCGCGATCCGAGGATCAGCGAACCGACCACGAGCGAAGCGAGGATGATGAATCCGGTGAGCGCCGCGCCGACGAGAGCCATGAGGGTCGCCTTGCCAACGTAGACACGCGTGCGACCCGGCGTCGCGGCCAACGTGAGGCGAATCGTTCCCTGCGAGTACTCCTGGGTGACGCACAGCACCCCGATGACTCCGATCAACAACACGGCGATGGACCCGGTACCGAGAACGAAGTCCGACAACGTGCTTTCGTCGATGCTCGACGTCTTCATGAACGCCACCGACAGCAGCGTGATGAGCAACGGAATGGCCACCGCAACAATTGCGGTCGTGACGTTCGAACGCACCGTGCGCAACTTGATCCATTCACTTCGAATCAGCGCGATCACGAGTTGGCCTCCGTGCGTCCGTGATACTCCACCGACGATGCGGTCACCTCGAGGAAGGCGTCCTCCAAGGATCCGGTCTGCGTGGAAAGCTCGTGCAACACGATGGCGTTTCGGGCGGCCAGCTCTCCGATCGTTGCCGACTCCACGCCGTGGAACTCGGCGACACCGTCACCCGTCGCCACTTGCATGCCGTTGGCTCGCGCCACCTCGACCAGAGTGGCGAGTTGCGGACTGCGCACGACCACCCAACGCTTCGCATGGCGGGCAATGAACTGGTCGACGGTGCATTGTTCGATCAAGCGACCCTTGCCGATCACCACCAACTCGTCGGCGATGAGCGCCATCTCCGAGAGCAGATGACTGCTGACGAGAACGGCTCGTCCTTGTGACGCGAGATGCTTCAGCATTTCGCGAATCCATCGAATGCCCTCGGGGTCGAGACCGTTCGCTGGCTCGTCGAGAATGACGACGCGCGGATCGCCGAGAAGGACCGAAGCGATGCCCAGTCGTTGCTTCATACCCAACGAGAACTGTCCGGCCCGCTTCTTGGCGACCTCGTTCAGACCGACGATCTCGAGCACTTCATCGACCCGCTTGGGCGAAAGTCCGTTGCTGACGGCCATCCAACGCAAGTGGTTGCGCGCACTGCGACCGG
>RHCK01000079.1 GCA_010030605.1 Acidimicrobiia bacterium | reverse complement strand
ACATCGAGCGCGGTGCCGGTCTTGCGGTGCGTCGAAGGAGCCAGATTCACCGTGATGCGGTGCGAGGGCCAATGAAAACCGCTCGACAACACGGCGGTGCGGATGCGATCACGCGATTCGCGACACATGTCGTCGGGGCGCCCGAGAATGGTGAACGCGGGGAGCCCGACACCGATGTGGACTTCCACCACCACCGCGACCCCGTGGGATCCAATGACGCTCGCCGAGCGAATGCTGGAAATCATGTGCACCTCGTGTTTCGGCCTGGTTGTCGGCTCGTCGTCGTGTGTGCGAGACGATGCGAACTCCGGCGAGGTCCGAGAAAACGATGTGACCGGATTCGGGTCGGTCGAACTGCGAGACTGGGAACCCATGTCCGCTCGTCTCCGTTCGACCATCGCGTGCACCGTTGCCGCCGTCGTGCTCCTTCCCGCGTGCAGTGATGCCGACCGCAGCGGAGCACATTTTTGCGAGAAGTTGTCGACGAAGGTCGATGGCTTGAGCGGACCCCTCGCCACATCCGACGACATCAGTGATCTGGTGAACCGCTACGAGTCGCTCGACGCCATCACACCGTTGGCCATTCGCGACGACTGGCACATCATCACCGAACTCCTGCAAACCGCCGAGGACGTGGATTACGAGGACCCCCGTAGTCGCCAGGACTTGGCCGATGCCGCGTACAAGGCCGAACGAAGTGCGCGCGACGTGGCCCGCTGGGTGGAATCGACGTGCGGCATCGCCATGCCCGACGTGATCGGCGTGGAAGGACCCGACACGACCACGGCACCGGTCACGACGGACGTCTCGACGGCCCCCGCGACGTCAGTGCCGACGCCAGCGCCGTGATATCCCGACCGCAATGCGGTCAGCGTCGAGTCAGAGAATCTCGCCGCGCTTCAAGATGACCTTGTCGACCAAACCGTATTCGTGGCCACGTCGCAACTGACGAATTGCATCGTGTCGTAAATGGCCATTCCCGCGGTGACCGATCCGCCGGGGCTGTTGATGTACAACCAGATGTCGGCATCGGGATCTTCGCCCTCGAGATAGAGCAACTGGGCGCACAGTTGGTTGGCAATGTCGTCGTTGACGTCGGTACCCAGCATGACGACGCGATTCTTGAGCAGTCGCGTGAAGATGTCGGCTCGACCGGGATCGCCGGCATCGAGGCTCATCGGGCGACCGGGAATCATGTCGGAAGTCATGCGTTGAGACTAGCCCTGTGCGAGGCAGAATGTCGGAGTGGCGACCCCGGAACCATTCACACCGAATGCCGACCAACTGATCGCCAACAACCGTCATTTCGCCGAAGGATTCGCCGACCACGGTTTGGCTCTGTCGCCGCGTCGGCACCTGGCCGTGGTCGCCTGCATGGACAGCCGAATGGACATCTTCCAGATGCTGGGAATGGCTCACGGTGACGCCCACATCATTCGTAACGCCGGCGGCGTCGTCACCGACGACGTCATTCGATCATTGGTGATTTCCCAGCGATTGTTGGGCACCCGAGAAGTCATCCTCGTTCACCACACCAACTGCGGTTTGCAGCAAGTCACCGAGGATGAGTTCAAGCACGAGATCGAAGAAGAGTGCGGAATCCGTCCGTGGTGGGCGCTCGAATCCTTCCGTGACCCCGTGCAAAGTGTGCGTCAGAACATGAACCGATTGCGGCTGAGTCCGTTCATCGTGCACAAGCTTCACATTCGCGGTTTCGTGTACGACGTCGACGACGGCACGTTGCGCGAAGTACAGGCCAACGCTTAGTCGCGTTTCACGCCCGAGAACGCCAACACCACGCGATCGTCGTCGGCGATCTCCGATCGACATTCGAGCAAGCCGGCCAAACCCGCGGTGCCGGTGGGGCTCACGGGGATACCCGAGACGGTGGGTCCGATGTCCGCGGCGCGAATGACGTTCGTCTCGCGCGCGACGATCACGCGTCCGGTGGTCGCTTTCAACTCGATCGCATCGGCCACCCAGTCGTAGGTCTCGTCGTCGAGAATGCCATCGGCCAACGAGCGGGGCTCGGACTCCCATGCCCACATGTGGTCCGACCATCGACGCGCCATGGCATCATCCGTGCACGCGGACGCCCACGCGCGAGCCAATGGCGCGCATCCCTCGGTCTGCACGGCGAACAGCGGGGCGCGAACTCCGGTCTCGCGCACTCCACGAGACACCGACGCCGCGAATGCGCCGCCGCCCACTTGCACGAACAACGCGCGAACATCGTCGATGCCCACGTTCGTCAGCGACTCCCCCAACTCCCAGCCGAAGGTCCGACCGCCGTCGAGACACAGAGCGTTCTCCGGTCCTTGCACGCTGAAGGGAATTGCGCCAGCCGCCACGGCTTCGCGGAAGCGCAACACCGTGGGATCACCGGGCGGGTCGTCGGATCGACGAGGACAACGATTGATGTTCGCACCGAGACCGTCGAGCATGTCGACCACGGTTCCACTCGCCCATTCGGGGATGAACACCTCGATGGGCCACGCCGCGGCGCGAGCCAGCGTCGCGGCCGCGATGGCGGCGTTGCCACACGACGAAATCGCCAACGAGGGTCGGACCGAACGATCCCACGGCGCGAGGCCGAGCGTCTCGGCGACTCGCAAGTGCAGAAGGATCGACATGAGATGTCGCGCCTTCTGACTGCCGCCGACGTTGGCCGTCTCGTCCTTCACCCACACGCCACCGGTCGCGACGAATCCGAGCTCATCGCTGAGCGACGACGATCGCGCAACGGGTGTCGTGCGGAAGCCATTGTTCGTGTCGCGAACCAGTTGCACCGTGTCGGCATCGCTCATGCCGTGGGCAACCGCGAAGGAATACCACGCCATATGTCGACGAAACCTGACGAACGGATTCGGGTCGTCACCGTCGGCCACCACGCGCGAACCACCGATGTCGGCGGCTTCCATTCGCAACAAGACGTGCCGGCGATCACCGTTCTCGTTGGGGCATCGCCACGGCGCGAACGTGTCGAGTCCGACGAACGCACCACACGATGCGCAACGGAACCCGTCGATCATCGACCGACCCGAATCACGCAGAGGCCACGCGAGCGTTGAACTCGGTGATCATTTCGTCCCAAACGGGCAGATAACGACGGAGTCCACGCCAGAACGATTGATCGCGACGAGCCTCGAACAACTCGAACGGGGTTCCTTGCTGCTCGACCCAGGTGTAGTAACCGAGATTGAAGATGCGATTGCGATCGCGCTCGGTGCAGTCGATCATGTCCTCGGTGGTGATGTGTCCGAGGTGTCGTCCCCATACCTCGGCGGCGTCGACGGCGCTCATTTCGCCGCCGAAACGGTTGTTCACCGTGGCAACGCGCGAACTCGGATACAGCGCGGCACCGTCGGTGGCGATGGTGATGACGGCCTCGTCGGGTCCGAGGTTCAACAACTTCGACGTCTTGATGGCGGCGAGGGTGTTGCAGATCGCCGAGAAGCCGAAGTGCTCGAGTGCCTCGATGAGCTCGGCGGAGATGCCCTTTTTGTCGGCCATGTACGCGCGACCGGCCGCCGAGTTGAACAAGACGTCGAGTTCGTCGGTGGCGTGATCGCTGACCGCGCACACCACGTCGGTGTTCGTGATGTTGTGGATGAGGGGAATGTGCTTGTCGCCGATGCCCTGAATGTTGTGCTCGCCGTATCCGTTCTCGAGCATGGTCGGGCATTCGAGCGCCTCGACGGCGACGATGCGCGTGCCGTAGTCGTCTTTCAATCGATCTCCGGCGGCGATGGTGCCCGCCGAACCGGTGGCCGACGTGAAGGCCGCCAAGGAAATCTCGCGACCGGTCTTTTTCATGGCCGCATGGACGGTCTCGAACACGTGCCCCAACGCGCGCCCGGTGACCTCGTAGTGGCCGAGGTGATTGGCGAACTCGCAGAATTGATTGAAGATGAAGTTGCCGGGGTCACGAGCCAACTCGTTGCACGCGTCGTAGATCTCCTTGACGTTGCTCTCGGTGCCAACGGTCTTGATGACGTCTTCCTTCGGGTTGGCGCACCAGCGATCGAGCCAGTCGAATCGTTCCTGGCTCATGCCCGCCGGAAGGATGGCCACTCCACGACAGCCCATGATGCGACTGATGGCGACGCCACCGCGCGCGTAGTTGCCCGTCGACGGCCAGATGGCCCGATGGCGAGTGGGATCGAACTGACCCGTCACCACGCGAGGAGCCAAACACGAATAGGCGGCCAACACCTTGTGCGCGGTGATCATCGGGAATCGATCACCGAAGACGACGATGATCGGGTTGGGAACTCCCGTCAGCTCGGATGGCAACACGACGTGATCGGGAACCGCGGTGCGACGACCTCGAAGATCGTTGTACCAGTGGACGCGCCACAAGTTGCGCGCATCGGGCCCCTGCGGATCGGCATCGCCCACGATCGCCGGATCGACCGACGCGGGGTCGGCGAGCTGAGCAAATGTCGGCAACACGATTCCTTGTTCGCGGAAGCGCTTCACGCTGTTGGCCAAGGTCGCGGAATCCACCACGCGATCGGCCAAGCCGAACTGATTCTCGAGGGCGGCCTGGGTGGCGGGTGATGAGGAACGATCGACGACGGTCACCTTTACAGTTTGTCAAAGGAATGACCGTTTGACGTGCTGAGTCGGGCATTTACCAAGTGCCAACTTGCGATATTCGGTTAGCCTGAGGCCCGTGAACACCGGCGGCACCAAACAGCGCGTCGTCGAGCACCTGCAAACCGTGTCCTCGGCCACCGCGCCCGAATTGGCCCGCCTCATGGGGGTCACCGACGCTGCCATGCGTCAACACCTCGAACAACTGGAGCTCGACGGCGTGGTGCGTCGTCTCGCGACCGACTCCCCGACCGACGTACGTCACCGGGGACGCCCCGCCGTTCACTGGGCCCTCGACCTACGAGACAGCCAGACGGCCATCGATGGATTCCCCACCGCGTTTCCTGATCGTCATGATGAACTGGTCGTCGATCTCGTCCGCGCGATCCGTGACGAATTGGGTGACGACGCATTGGAGCGAGTGATCGCGCGCCGTGGCGAACAACAGTCGGTGGCGTACGCCCGAATCGTGGGTTCAGGAACGTTGCTGGAACGCGTCGAACGCTTGGCCCGTCAACGCGATGTCGAGGGCTATCGTGCCGATGCGACATCGGCCGATGACGGTTCCGTCACCCTGACCGAGCACCACTGCGCGATCGCCGATGCGGCGCGGTCGTGCGGAAACCTGTGCGAGTCGGAACTGGTGGTGTTCCGACGCGCGCTCGGCCCCCACGCATCCGTGGAACGTACCCAGCACGCAATGTCGGGCGATGGTCGATGCAGCTATCGCATCACCGACGTTCGATGAACGAACGGCGAGGAATCAGCCTTCGACGATCTCCGAGATCTGCATCACCGGAACGATGTTGGTGTAATTCGGAACGTCGGCTTGCACCTCGGCGGTGAGAGGCGAACCGAGCGCGGCTCCCATGGCCTCCATCGAATCGAAGGTCATGTGCACGGCGGCGACGTACGGTCCGTTCACTCCCTTGTCGATGACGGTGGACGTGGGATTCCAGGCCTTGGCGGCCAACGGAACGTGCTTGGTGCGGTAGTAGTCGTGGTCGAAGGTGGAGCCATCGGACGACGGGTAGTAGACGCTCACTTTGATCATGATCAGACCGTAGCCTGTGGCACGCACGACACGCGCGGGCGTGGCGAAACTGGCAGACGCGCAGGATTTAGGTTCCTGTTCCGCAAGGAGTGTGGGTTCAAGTCCCTCCGCCCGCACCCCATCGAACCTTGCCGACTGGAACCCGCACATGAACGCCGACTTTTTGGGTGACATTCAAACTCCCGCTCTGGTGCTGAGCCTCGAGGCCCTGGACACCAACATCCGCACGATGGCCACGGCTCGGCCCGACGCCACCTTGCGTCCGCATGTGAAAGCGCACAAGTGCACCGGAATCGCTCGACGTCAGGTGGCGGCCGGACATCGCTCATTCACGTGCGCCACTCCGCTCGAGGTGATCGGCATGGCCCGAGCCGGCGTGGGCAACGATTTGTTGTTGGCCAACGAGTGTGTCGACACGCGTCGTCTGGCCGCCATGGCCACGGCCGAACGCGAAACGGGAATCATGGTCACCGTCGCGGTGGACTCCCCCATCACCGTCGATCTCGCCGCCGACGCCGGGTTGCGTCACGTGTTGATCGACGTGAACGTGGGGCTGCCACGTTGTGGTTGCGCTCCCGATGCCGCACGTTCGATCGCCGAACGAGCCGTCGGCCGAGGACTGATCGTTCGCGGCGTGATGGGATACGAGGGTCACCTCATGACCGCGCCGGAGAATGACAAACCGAGCAAGGTCGAAGAATGCATGCGTCTCCTGATTCGCGCCTTCGACTCGGTGGTCGACGTGGCCGGCGACGAATGTCGAATCATTTCGGCCGGCGGAACCGGCACCTATCACGTCTTCGATCGCCACGACTCGGTGTTGGGACGAGTCAACGAGGTGCAGGCGGGCAGCTACGCGCTGATGGATTCCAGTTACGGAGCGCAGCCGCTGCCGTTCGAGCAGGCGCTGTACGTGGTGGGAACGGTCGTTTCCACCACGTCCGGCGAGCGAGGTTCGTGGGCCGTCATCGACGTGGGCCTGAAGTCCCTCGGCATGGACCACGGCAACCCGCACATCGCCGATGCGAACGTGTGGTTCTGCAGCGATGAGCACACCACGTTCTCGATGATCGACGGTCCCCTCCCACGAGTCGGTGAACGGGTCTTGGTTCGCCCCGCGCACATCGATCCCACCATCGCGATGCACACCGCCATTCACGTCGTCCCACGATGGGGCGACGCCGTGATCGACGTGTGGCCCGTCGACCTACGTCACTGGTGATCAGTCGCGCAATGCGGTCGCCAGGGCCGTGAAAGCGCGAGCCCGATGCGACATCGAGTTCTTCTCCGCGTCGCTCATCTCGGCGAACGTTCGACCATCGCCGTCGTCGGGGATGAACAGCGGATCGAAACCGAAACCTCGGTCACCGCGTTCTCGACGGGCGATGGTTCCCCAACATTCGCCCTCGACGATCGTCTCCGTGCCGTCCGGCCGGGACACCACGACCACCGTGACGAATCGGGCGCGGCGACCATCGGCTTCATCGATGTGGGCCAGTTCTTCCAACAATTTGGCGCGATTGGCCGCGTACGGATTAGTCGCGTGCACCGGTCGATCGGCCGCGTAGCGAGCGGTGCGCACGCCCAACCGACCCGGCAGAGCGTCGACGAACAACCCGGTGTCGTCGGCCACCGCCGCCATCGATGTGGCATCGCG
>RHCK01000078.1 GCA_010030605.1 Acidimicrobiia bacterium | reverse complement strand
TGTACGTGCCACAGGTATGTAAAGCGACAATTTGTCGCGTTTGGGGCTTTTTAGAGGGCGGCGGCGAAACCGGCATCGAGGTCGGCCAGGATGTCCTTGATCGACTCCAACCCCACGCTCAACCGGATCAATCCCGGGTTCACGCCCGACGCCACCTGCTCCTCAGCCGTCAACTGGCTGTGAGTCGTCGACGACGGCTGAATCACCAAGCTGCGCACGTCACCGATGTTGGCCACGTGACTATGCAACGACAAACCCGCCACGAACTTCTCGCCGGCCTCGCGTCCACCCTTGATGTTGAACGCCAACACCGAACCGAACCCGCGACCACCGAAGTACTTCTTCGCACGCTCGTGCCACGGGCTGCTCGGCAGACCCGCATAGTTCACGCTTTCCACCTGCGGGTGCTTGGCGAGGTACTCGCCCACCGCCTGAGCGTTGCTCCAGTGACGCTCCATGCGCAGCGACAACGTCTCCAGCCCCTGCAGCAACATGAACGCGTTGAACGGCGACACGGCCATACCCAAGTCGCGCAGCAGCTGCACGCGCGCCTTCAGGATGTACGAACCCGCGCCCAACGCCGGCCAGTACGCCAGACCGTGGTACGACGGGTCCGGCTCGGTGAAGTTCGGGAAACGACCCGACGCGGAGAAGTCGAACTTGCCACCGTCGGTGATCGATCCGGCCACCGAGGTCCCGTGACCACCAACGAACTTGGTCAGCGAATGCACCACGATGTCGGCGCCCCACTCGAGCGGGCGAATTCCGTACGGGCTGGGCACGGTGTTGTCGACGATCAGCGGCACACCGACTTCGTGCGCCACCTTGGACACGCCTTCGATGTCGAACACGTCGTTGCGCGGGTTCGCCAGCACCTCGCCGTAGAACGCCTTGGTGTTCGGACGCGCCGCGGCCTTCCACTGCTGCAGATCGTGCGGGTCATCCACGAACGACACCGAGATTCCCATCTTGGGGAGCGTGTAGTGGAACAAGTTGTACGTTCCGCCATAGAGGGACGGCGAGGCGACGATGTGATCGCCGGATTCGGCGAGCGTGAGGATCGCCAGCGTTTCGGCGGCCTGACCCGACGACACCACCAACGTGCCGGGCAGTCCGATCGCGGTGGTGACGCCACCTTCAAGGGCGTTCACTCGGCTCTCGACCGCCAACTGGGTCGGGTTCATGATGCGGGTGTAGATGTTGCCCACTTCGGCCAGAGCGAACAGGTTCGCGGCGTGCTGCGCGTCGCGGAACTCGTACGAAGTCGTCTGGTAGATCGGCACCGCACGGGCGCCGGTGGTCGGATCGGGTTCGCCTCCGACGTGGATCTGCTTGGTCTCGAAACCCCACTGTGCTGACATGAACGTGCCCTCCTGTTTGGAACAGGAGGGCACGCTACCGACTAATTCCCGACTCAACAAGTCGGAATTAGGAATCTGCCCCGTTCTGGGTACGCCAGATTGCCGGAAACCGGCAGCTTCGCGACCCAGATCGGGATCGTTTGTGGGTGGGGTCAGCCGCCGCTGACGTCGGCCACCTTCTGCTTGCCGGCACCGAGGAACGGCATCATCGCCCGCAGTTGCTTGCCCACGGTCTCGATCTGGTGCGCCGCACCCGTGGCCTGAAGTTCCTTCATCTTGGCCCGACCGGACTCGCTCTCGGCGATCCATTCCTTGGCGAAGCGACCCGTCTGGATCTCCTTCAGGATCTTCTTCATCTCGGCCTTGGTGCGCGGGGTGACCACGCGCGGTCCGCGCGTGAGATCGCCGTACTCGGCCGTGTCGCTGATGCTGTAACGCATGCCCGCGATGCCCTCTTCGTACATCAGGTCGACGATGAGCTTCACCTCGTGCAGACATTCGAAGTACGCCATCTCGGGCTGGTAACCCGCCTCGACCAACGTCTCGAAGCCGGCCTGCACCAGCGAGGTGACGCCGCCGCACAGCACGGCCTGCTCACCGAACAGGTCGGTCTCGGTCTCTTCGGCGAACGTGGTCTCGATGACGCCCGCACGCGCTCCACCAATCGCCGACGCGTAGCTGAGCGCCAATTCCTTCGCGCCGCCGGTGGCGTCCTGGTGAACGGCGATGAGCGCCGGCACTCCGCCACCTTCGGTGTAGGTGCGACGAACCAGATGGCCCGGACCCTTCGGCGCGATCATGATCACGTCGACGGTCTTGGGCGGACGAATGCGCTTGAAGCGAATGTTGAAGCCGTGAGCGAACGCCAGAGCCTTGCCCTTCTTCATGTGCGGCTTGATGAACTCTTCGTAGGTCGCCTTCTGCTCGGTGTCGGGCATCGTGAGCATGATCACGTTGGCCCACTTGGCCGCCTCGGCGATACCCATCACGGTGAGGCCGGCGGCCTCGGCCTTGGCGGCCGACTTGCTGCCCGCGCGCAAACCGACGACCACCTGCACGCCGGACTCCTTCAGGTTCAGCGCGTGCGCGTGACCCTGCGAGCCGTAGCCGATGATCGCGACCTTGCGACCCTTGATGATGGAGACGTCGCAGTCACCGTCGTAGTACATCTTTGCTGCCATTGGTCAACTTGCCTTTCCGTGTTTGACGGCCTTGAGGCGCGCCTCTTTATCGAGCTTCGGAAGGGCCACGCGACCCGTCCGCTGGAGTTCCACGATGCCGTAGCCGCGAAGAAGTTCCTCGAAGTCGTCAAGTTTGTCGGGACTTCCCTCCAAAGACACCGTGATGGCCTCGACTCCGACGGCCAAAATCTTGCCCTCGAAGATGTTCGTGAGTTCCACGACCTGCCCGCGGTCCTCGGCCGGCACCCGAACGGTGGCCATGAGCAGCTCGCGCTCCACCGACCGGCGGGGATCCAGTTCGCTGATCTTGACCACGTCGACCAACTTGAACAGTTGCTTCACGATCTGTTCCAGCGGAGCCGATTCCACGTCGACGACGATGGTGATGCGGCTGAGCATGGGGTCCTCGGTGGGAGCGACCGCCAAGCTGAAGATGTTGTAGCCGCGTCGCGCGAACAGACCCGCCACGCGCGCCAACACGCCGGGACGGTTCTGCACGAGCACCGACAAGATGTGGTGAGCCGGCTGATTCATGACGTACGGATTGGTGCTCATCGCAGGAACTCCCGTCGGTTGTTCTGGTCGGGGTGCAACAGAACGTCGTCGTTGCTGAATCCGGCCGGGACCATCGGGAACACCTTCTCGCCGGCGTCCACGCGGAACTCGACCACGACCGAACGGTCGTCGATGCTGTTGGCCTTCTCGATGGCCGGCTGAACCTCTTCGGGGCTCTCGACGCGAATGCCGATGCAACCCATCGATTCGGCCCACTTCACGAAGTCGGGAAGTTCGGGCGAGAGGTACACCTCGCTGTAGCGCTCTTCGTAGAACATCTCCTGCCATTGACGAACCATGCCGAGGTACGAGTTGTTGAGGATGGCCACCTTGATGGGGATGCGCTCGACGCTGGCCGTGACCAACTCTTGCGCGGTCATCTGGAAGCAACCGTCTCCGTCGACTGCCCACACGGTGCGATCGGGACGACCGACCTTGGCGCCGATGGCCGCGGGGACCGAGAAGCCCATCGTGCCGAGTCCGCCCGAGTTGACCCAGGTGTACGGCTCGTTGAACTTCCAATATTGCGACGACCACATCTGGTGCTGGCCGACGCCCGAGCACAAGATGGTTCCTTCGGGCGCACCATCGCGCAGCTGCTCGAGGCAGTACTGCGGCTTCAGCGCTTCTCCCGGCTCGTTCGACGGGTAGTACAGCGGGAACTGCTCGCGCCAACCGCTGACACGGCTCTTCCACGCCGAAATGTCCTGCTGCTTGTCGCCACCGTTCAGCAAGTCCTTGATGGCCTTGATGATTTCCTCGATGACGAGTCGGCAATCGCCCACGATCGGAACGTCGGGACGACGCACCTTGCCTTGTTCGGCCGGATCGATGTCGACGTGAATGATCTTGGCGTCGGGCGCGAACGTGGCGACCTTGCCCGTGATGCGGTCGTCGAAACGCGCACCCAAGGTGATGAGCAGATCGCTCTTCTGCATCGCCGTGATCGCGGTGGCGTTGCCGTGCATTCCGGGCATGCCCAAGCACAGCGGATGATCGTCGGGGAACGCACCGCGGGCCATCAACGTGGTGACGACCGGAGTGTCGATGAGTTCGGCCAACTCGCGCAGCGCATCGGCGGCGCGGGCCTTCAGGATTCCGCCACCGGCGTAGATGATCGGTTGCTTGGCGTCCAGGATCATGCGCGCCGCTTCCTTGATCATGCGCGGGTGACCCTTGCTGACGGGCTTGTATCCGGGGAGGCTGTCGAGCACTTCCTCATCGGACGGCCAATGCCACGTCATGGAGTTCTGCAGAACGTCCTTGGGGAGATCGAGAAGAACCGGACCCGGACGACCGGTGGTGGCGATGTGGAACGCTTGGCGCACCATCAACGGAACGTCGTCGGCCGACATGATGAGTTCGTTGTGCTTGGTGACGCTGCGCGTGATGCCAACGGTGTCGCATTCCTGGAACGCATCGGTTCCGATGGCGGTGGTGGGCACCTGACCCGTGATGCAGACCATGGGAATGGAGTCCATGTACGCGTCACACAACGGGGTAACCATGTTGGTGGCCGCCGGACCGGAGGTGACCATCGCGACGCCGGGACGACCCGTGACGTGCGCGTAGCCCTCGGCCATGTGACCGGCCCCCTGCTCGTGACGCACGAGGATGTGACGAATCGGGCTGTCGAGCAACGGGTCGTAGGCGGGCAGGATGCATCCGCCCGGCAACCCGAAGATGGTGTCGACGTTCTCCAGCTCCAGAGCCCTGATCAGAGCCTGCGCACCGGTGATCTTCTGTGTCATGTCGGTTCCTGTGTCATGTGTGCCGACCTGGCGGTCGGACGTGGATCTGGCTGGTACTTCCGACGGTGTCGAACCCCGAAAACGAAACAGCCCCCCAAAGTTGGGAGGCCGTGCGACGCGTTCGAGGATACGAACGCGTCAGAGGATTACTACGACGAGCGCGAGCGACAGGACCGAGGTCTCGGAGATGCGGTTCGCGTTCATCGCCCGCCAGTGTGCCAGCCCGAACCAACGTTCACAACCCAACACGGGCCCGATTCCGTGACTCGGGCTCGGTCGAGCCAGCCAGGACGGGGCCGGTCAGGACGGGAAGGCCCCCTGCAAGCGGGCCGCGGTGAGGGTGTTCTCCAACAGGCAGGCGATGGTCATGGGGCCGGTGCCGCCGGGCATGGGCGTGATGTGGCCAGCCACCGCTTGAACGGCGTCGAAGTCGACGTCGCCCACGATGCCCGCCTCGGTGCGCGAGATACCCACGTCGATGACCGTCGCGCCCGGCTTCACGTGAGCGGCCGTGATCAGTCCGGCCTGACCCACCGCACCCACAACGATGTCGGCCTCGCGACACAATCCTTCGAGGTCGTTCGTGCGGCTGTGGGCAATGGTCACCGTGGCGTCCACACCTTTGCGGGCGAGCAGCAACGACAACGGCAATCCGACCAACATGGAACGTCCCACCACCACGGCACGCCGTCCCGATGTCGCAACGCCGTACCTTTCGAGCAAGCGCATGACACCCAACGGCGTGCAGCCCACCAACCCGGGCAGACCACGCACCAAGCGCCCCATCGATTCACTCGTCAGACCATCGACGTCCTTGTCGGCCGGGATCAATGTCAACACGGCCTCTTCGTCGTAGCCCGTGGGCAGCGGACTCTGCACCAAGATGCCGTGCACGCTCGGATCGGCGGCCAAGGCGGCCACCACCTCTTCCACCCGCGACTGTCCGGCATCGGCCGGCAACACTTCGTTGCGACTCAGCATCCCGGCCTTGGCTGCCTGCACGTGCTTGTTGCGGACGTATCGCTGGCTCGGACCGTCGTCGCCCACCAGCACGGTGGCCAGACACACGGGCGGTGAACCCGCGGCCGTGATGGTGGCCGCCAATTCGGCCACGATTTCGTCGCGCAGGCGATTGCCGTCCATCAGAATCGCCCCGCCGGGGGTGCGAATCCCCCCGTTGGAGGCGCTCGACGTGGGCTCGTTCGTCACGGTGGTGATGCTACGGCGACCTCCGTCCGCCTAGCCTGATCCCATGACCACACCCCCGTCACCCACTGTCGCGCCGGCCACGGGCCGCCTCGGAGTGCTCACCGTCGGCCTCGGAGCCGTCGCCTCCACCCTGATCGCCGGCGTCGAGCTGACCAAGCGGGGTCTCGGCTCCCCCATCGGATCGCTCACGCAGATGGGAACCATCCGATTGGGCAAGCGCACCGAGGACCGCACGCCGCTCATCAAGGATTTCGTGCCGTTGGCAACCCTCGACGACATCGTGTGGGGCGCATGGGACGTGTTCCCCGACGACGCCTACGTGTCGGCCAGTCGTGCCGGTGTGCTCGAGAGCGGCAAGCACATCGAGTCCATCAGCGAGGCCCTGCGCGAGGTGCGCCCCATGCAAGCGGCGTTCGAGCGCAAGTACGCCCGCAACCTCGACGGTGAGCACGTGAAGCCCACCACCAGCAAGCGAGCCATGTTGAACGCCATTCGCGAGGACATCAACCGCTTCAAGGAAGAGAAGAAGTGCGACCGCCTGGTCATGATCTGGTGTGCGAGCACCGAGATCTTCATCGAGCCCGGTCGCGCCCACATGGATCTGGAGTCCTTCGAGAAGGCCATCGACGCCAACGATGAAACCATCTCCCCCGCTCAGCTTTACGCCTACGCCGCGTTGCTGGAAGGTGTCCCGTTCGCCAACGGTGCACCGAACCTGGCCGTCGACGCTCCGGTGTTGCGCCAGTTGGCCACCGATCGCAACATCGCCATCAGCGGCAAGGACTTCAAGACCGGACAGACCCTCATGAAGACCGTGCTGGCCCCCATGTTGAAGGCCCGCATGCTCGGACTGTCCGGTTGGTACAGCACCAACATTCTCGGCAACCGTGACGGCGAAGTTCTCGATGCCCCCGAGAACTTCAAGACGAAGGAAGAGTCGAAGTTGGGCGTGCTCGAGGACATCTTGCAGCCCTCGAAGTACCCCGAGTTGTACGGCAACGTGTTCCACAAGGTGTCGATCAACTACTACCCGCCCCGCGGCGACGCCAAAGAGGGCTGGGACAACATCGACATCACCGGTTGGCTCGGTTACCCCATGCAGATCAAGGTGAACTTCCTGTGCCGTGACTCGATCCTGGCCGCGCCTTTGGCTCTCGACCTGATCCTGTTCAGCGACCTCGCCGCGCGCGCCGGCATGGGTGGCATCCAGGAATGGTTGAGCTTCTATTACAAGAGCCCGCAAGTGGCACCCGGCCTGTACCCCGAGCACGACCTGTTCATTCAGCTCACCAAGTTGAAGAACACGCTGCGCTGGATGATGGGCGAGGACGTCATCACTCATCTCGGCCGCGAGTACTACGAAGAGATGTGAGGCGGCCGTGGCCGCACGGCGCTGGAACCCCCGTTCCTG
>RHCK01000077.1 GCA_010030605.1 Acidimicrobiia bacterium | reverse complement strand
ATGTTCGGCGGAATGTTCGGCGGAATGTTCGGGGACATGATGAAGATGTTCCAAGGTCAGGGTCCCATCCAATGGGACACCGCCCGCCAGATCGCTCAGTCCACTGCGACCGCCGGCGTCAACGAAGCGAACATCGATCCGAAGGTCCGGATCGAGTTCGAGGAGCTGGCACGCATCGCCGTCATGCAGGTGCAAATGGGAACCGGCATCGGTGATCGCCACGACATCATGAACGTCGTTCCCGAAATGGTGACATCGGGTCAGTGCGCTCAACGAACGCTCGATGATTACCGGCCGCTGTTCACCGACCTCGCCACCGCGCTCGGCGGTTCACGATCCGACTCATCGAATGACGAGCCCACTGATCCAATGGCTGACATGTTCGCGAATCTCACCGGCATGCTCGCTCCGATGACGATGGGCATGACGGTCGGGTCGATGGTCGGTCTCATCGCCAAGAGATCGCTCGGTCAATACGATCTGCCCTTGCCACGCCCGGCAAGCAACCGCGTCGCCTTGCTCGCCCACAACATCGACGGTTTCGCCTCGGACTGGGATCTACCCCGAGACGATGTTCGCATGTGGACGCTCGTGCGCGAATTCGTCACCCATCAGATCTACGGGCTCGCTCACGTTCGAGACGCCGTCAACGGGCTGATCTCATCGCATGTTGCGGCATTTCGTCCGGATCCACACGCGATCAGCGAGAAGTTGTCGTCGATCGAATCGTCCGATCCAGGCGACATGATGGCCTCGCTTCAGAAACTTCTCGGCGACCCAGAGTTGTTGCTCGGTGCCGTTCGCACCCCGGAACAGGATCGACTCCGACCACGTTTGGACACCGTTCTCTCGGTGGTCATCGGATGGAGCGACTACATGACCGATCTCGTCGGCGGCCGAATTCTGGGAAACCCCTCGCGCATCGCCGAAGCCGCGCGTCGGCGGCGGATCGATGGTGGCGAGGAAACCGCCTTCGTCGAGAGGTTGCTCGGAGTGCACATCACTCGCCAACAGGTGGAGATCGGTCGATCCTTCGTCGATGGTGTCGTGCAACGCGCCGGAACCGACGGACTGACTCCTCTCTACGGAGCTTCCGAGAATCTTCCGACGCCTTCCGAACTGGAGGCACCCGGACTCTGGCTGGCGCGACTGGAAATCAGCGGCGACTGAATCGTTTGCGCAACTGCGCGACCACCGACGTGGGCTCGAGCCCTTTGCTGACCTGACGATTGCTCAACCAATACACCACCCCACCGCTGAAACCAATGGCCGACACAACCGCGAAACCCACGGTGCCGGGAAGTTTCAGGAGGACGGGAATGATTCCGGCGGCCACCCACATCAGTTGGAACTTCGTGTAGAAGTTGGCCAACGCGCGTCCACGGTTGGCGTCGGGGGCGTCGCGCTGAACGATGGTCTCGAAAGCCATGTTGCTGATGGCCGCCGCGTAATTGACCAGGGCCATCAGCAATAGCGCGGTGATCGTGATCGAGGTCAGCGCGGTGATCAAACCCGCGACACCAATCAGAAACAAGCCGGCGATCAAGAGATTCTCCACTCGGTCCAAGCGCTTGAGCGGTTTGGCACTGAGGTTGCCGAGCAACGAACCGACCGCGGCCAAACTGACCGCGATGCCGAACCACACCGCACCGAACTGCGGACCGAAATGAAATCGCACTTGGTACCACATCCCGTTCGGGGCGAGGTCCATACGTTCGACGCGCGGATGATCGGCGAAGTAGAAGGCCAAATGAAAGAAGGTGAACCCAACCGAGGCCCGCACCAAACTCATCGCCGAAACCGCGATCAACAGATTCGGTTGACGGAGTTCCTCGATCTCCAGTTGTTGCGTTTCGCCGGCAGTCACCGAACGCTTGGGAAGTCGCAAAGCATTGAGGGCGGCCAACACGAAGACCCCGGCTCCGAACACCAAAGGGGCCTTGGACGAGAAAGTACTCAGGATCCCGGCCGGTACGGCGGCCAGGAAACCCACCACACCGGCGGTGACTCCGAGACGGGCGTTGGATTCCACCAGGTCCTTGTCATCACGAAGCAATGACGGCAATACCGCGGATTTCGAGACGAGGTAGGTCTTGTTCAGAACCATCGCCAGGAACGCCAAGGGGAAGAGAAAGAGCGAGTCCAATTGCGAGACCATCACGACCATCACCAACGCGCGTAGAGCGGCGATGAGGACGATGAGGAGACGGCGACCTCCCGGCATGCGGTCGATGACTGGGCCGATGAACTTGCCGAGCACCAGGAATGGGGCGAACGAAACGGCGAGGAACAACAAGACACGTCCGCGGGCCTCGCCTGGTGTGATCGACAGAAACAACGAATCGGCGAGGGCGACTGCCATGGAGGCTTCGCCGGCGGCCATCAGCGCGTGCACGCGTACCAGACGAGTGAACGGCGAGGGTACGAATCGGTGTTGATGCCGAGGAGGTACGTAACCGGATCCTCGTCCGCGACCCGGTTGAGGAGTGGCGGGCGCGTCGGTCACGAAAACAGATTAGGTGACCGGGCGAACCGGCCCGGTGAGCCCGATCAGGCCTTGGAGCGTTCGAACTTGTAGCCGAGACCGCGAATGGTGACGATTCGCGAGGGTGTGGCCGGGTCGTCCTCCACCTTGGCGCGGAGTCGCTTGATGTGAACATCGAGGGTCTTGGTGTCACCCACGTAATCGGTACCCCACACCCGATCGATCAAGGTCTCTCGTGGCAGGACGCGACCAGCATTCGCCAGCAGAAGGTGCAGCAACTCGAATTCTTTCAGAGGCATCGACACCTCGGATCCTCGAACGAGCACTTTGTGCTGATCCGGATCCAGGATCACTTCGCCAACAATCAATGTGTTGCCATCGAGATCGGCGACCGTCGTCGTCGACTCATTGGAGACGCGTCGCAGGACGGCCCGCATGCGAGCGACCAACTCGCGCAGTCGATACGGCTTCGTGATGTAATCGTCGGCGCCCACCTCGAGCCCGACCACCGTGTCGATCTCGGCGCCCTTGGCCGTGACCATGATGATCGGCACCTGAGTCTTCTTGCGCAACTGACGACACACGTCGATACCGGAAATCTTCGGCAACATGACATCGAGAAGAACAAGATCGGGTTGAGTGGTGTCGAACTTGGTCAAGGCTTCCATTCCGTCGCGAGCCACCTCCACGCGGAAGCCTTCCTTCTTCAATCCCACGGTCAATGCGTCGATGAAGCTTTCCTCGTCCTCCACCAACAGCACTGTTTGCATTCCCATGGTCAGCTCCTCATCCGGCTTCCGACATCGATGTCATCACGAGTCCCGGGGCGGCGGGAACCTTCAGTACGAAGGTCGAACCCTCGCCTTCGACGCTGCTCACCGAGACTTCTCCGCCGTGGTTCGTGGCCACGTGCCGCACGATGGCCAGCCCAAGTCCGGTACCTCCGGTTTCGCGCGAACGCGCCCGATCGACTCGGTAGAAACGTTCGAAAATGCGATCGATGTCCCGGGTGGGGATTCCCATCCCGTAGTCCCGCACGGTGAATCGAACCCAGGTGCCATCGGTGTGTGCCGACACTTCCACCTTCGAACCTCGTTCGGAGTACTTCACCGCGTTCTCGACGAGGTTGCCCAGTGCGGAAACCAGTTGTCGACGATCGCCCAAAACTTTCATTCGATCGCTCGCCTCGATTGATTGAATATCGATTGCTCGTCGTTCGGACAACGATCTGGCTCGATCAACCGCTTCCGCGATGACCATGCTCACGCTCACCGCGTCCTTCACCGCTTCTCCACCCAACTCGATGCGAGAGAGTTCGAGCAAATCATCGATGGTGCGTCCAACGCGCACAGCTTCGTCGACCATCTTGCCGGACAACCGGTGAATTACATCGAGATCATCTTCATCGGATAGTGCCTCGGCCAAAACGGCGATAGCCCCCACGGGAGTCTTCAGCTCGTGGCTGATGTTTGCCACGAAGTCGGTGCGCACCGCGTCGACCAACGAACGTTCGGTGATGTCCTCGATCATGGCGATGGCACCACCGGTCGACAAGGGAGTGGCGGACACGGCCACGACCTTGCGCGGTGGTCCGAAGAGATCGAGCACCTGGCGACGAATCTGACCATCGAGGGCCCCACGTAGGTGCACATCCACCGCTTCATCCACCAAAACGTCGGAGTGAACCTCCCCCGTGAGTCCTTTCGACGGCGTGTTCCGAAAAATGATGTTTCCACTTGCCGAAGCCACCACGACCCCCACCGACAACGAATCGAGGGCTGCTCTCACCTCCGGCATGGAGTCGACGTCGGCCTTCGACTCGATGGAAGGCTCCGGAGTCGCTGACACTGTGGGCGCGTCGAGTTTTGCCCGACGGAACCCCAATGCAGCCCCCAAGAGCAGAGCAACGATCGCCACGACGACGGTGATCATCGGGCCTCCGTCACGGGTAGAGGGATGCCACCGATGGGCGTCAGATCGGAGCCACCGCGACCACCGCGACGATGGTCGCCGGCCGGTGGGAGATGCCCGGTGATCAGGAACTGCACGAAGTGCGCGCAGTTCACGGCGTGATCGCCAATGCGCTCGAAGAACCGTGCGGTGATGGCCATTTGTACGGCGATCGGAAGATCGATGTGACCGGCACTGTGGGACTCGAAGATGGCCTGGATGAACTGCTTGTGCAGATAGTCCAGGAACAAATCCATGTCGTCGACCGCCTTGGCCACCGGAAGGTTGAGATCCGCATAGGCCTCGAACGAATGTTTGAAGAGGCTCTGGGCTTGTTGGCCCATTCGTGCGATCAAACCACGTAATTTCGCATCCAATTCATGGCCGTGAATTCGACGCGACACCTTGCAAATGTTCACCACCAAATCGGCCGACCTTTCGAGATCGGCCGACATTTTCATGATGGTCACGGCGTGCCGAAGCTCACTGGCCACCGGAGCGTGAAGAGCCATGAGCGCGATGCATCGTTCCTCGAGCACCATCGTCCGCATGTCGAATTCGTCGTCCGCGAGGATTTGGTACTCGGCGCCCTCCAAGTCCTGATCCAACAGAATCTGTGCCGCGCGGGGAATACTTTCGATCAGATTCGCGGAAACACGAAGCACCTCGGAACGCAGATCAGCGAGTTCCTCATGTGCGGCACGGCTCATCTAGGTTCGTTCTCCCGCGGACAATTGGGAGAACCAATTTTTTGAGAACCCATCATGAACGAACATAAATCGGTGACCTTGCACCTGAGCATAGGTGACGTGAACGCGCGATGAACGAACAGTGAACTCGGAAGATGGTTTATCTGTTTTCCTTGAGGGAACCAACCTCACCCACCGTGGTCGAGCCCTGGGTGGCTCGTTCGAGATGTCGGGCCGCCCCGGATTGTTCGGGCAACCATCCGGTGACCTGAAAGCGAACCTTTTCTCCCATGTTCACAGCATGGTCGCCGATTCGTTCGTAAAAGCGCGCCACGACTGCCAACTGGATGGCGACCTGCAAGTCAATGTTTCCACCAGCGTGCGATTCGAAAATCGCCTGAATGAACTGTCGTTG
Organism: Acidimicrobiia bacterium; assembly: GCA_010030605.1. Classification (GTDB taxonomy): domain Bacteria; phylum Actinomycetota; class Acidimicrobiia; order Acidimicrobiales; family Ilumatobacteraceae; genus Casp-actino8. Next base: position 1,931 of record RHCK01000077.1, on the reverse strand, counting down.
AAGATCGTCGAGGAATGCGTCCATATCGTCGATAGCAGCCGCCCTCGATGCATCGGCATCGCGGTACGCGCTGGCTGCTTCGCTGAACAGGTGCCGAGCTTGGTCCGACATCTTCAGTACGAGTTCTCGAAGGTTTGGATCGAACTCATGTCCGTAAATGCGACGGGCCGCCTTGCAGATGTTCACCACTAGATCCGCCGAGCGCTCGATTTCCGCACAGATCTTCAACGCCGCAATCACTTGACGAAGTTCGCCGGCCACGGGGGCCTGTAGGGCCAACATTTGGATGCACCGATCTTCCAGATCGATGATTCGAGCATCGACGTCGTCGTCAGCCAATATCATCGCCTCTGCGGTCGACAAATCCCGTTCGATCAGAACGTTGGTGCACTTCGGAATGCTCTCGGCGACACCGATTGAAATACGGACGAGCTCTTGTTGCACATCATTCAGTTCCTTGTCAAAGGACCTGCGTGTCTCTTCCATCATCTTCCTCTCATTCGAATCGACCAGTGACGCGCGCCTCGGGTCATGAATCCGAGATGTCGAGAACATCTTTTCCTACGGATGAAGTCAATCAGAATGCCGGCACAACAATCTCTCGCCACATCAACTTTGAGAATGAATTTCGAGTTCCGGCCACTCACCCACATAGTCAAGTGAACGACGAGTCCTATACCAAATCCTTTGAGTGCGCCAGGTGAGCGGAATAGATGACCGAATACGGTTCGGGCGAAATTCACGAACCGGTGCGCAGATGAGTGCGGCGGGTCTGCTGAGCCGAGGCCCACTCGTAGAGCCGCCGCTGGGGGTGGGGTTCGAAACTGGCCGGCCCCACGCGCACCCAAGCGCCATCGGACGCCATTTCGAAGGCTGGCGATTCCGCGTCCAGCATCACCCGCAGGGTGTGGTCCAGCCAATCCTGATGGCGAGGGTGAACCAACGGAGTCAGCACCTCCACCCGACGATCGAGGTTGCGACCCATCAAGTCGGCCGAGCCGATGAGATGCAACGGTTGCCCCGTTCCTTGGCCATTGGCGAATCGGAAGATGCGCGAGTGCTCCAAGTACCGACCCAGCACCGATCGCACCCTGATGTTCTCGCTGAGTCCGGGCACCGCGGCCCGCAGGCAGCAAATGCCTCGCACCACCAAGTCCACCCGAGTTCCGGCCTGTGACGCGGCGTACAGATGCTCGATCATCTCGGGATCGGCCAGCGAGTTCACCTTGATCGTGACGACTCCCCGATCGCCGTGGGCGGCCTCGTTGTCGATCAAATCGAGGAGGCGACGCCGAAGGTGGTCCGGGGCCACCAGCAATCGTTTGTACTCGACATTGCGGCTGTACGGCGAAGATCGAACGGTCGGATTCCTCGGCAGCCGCGAGGCGACCGGCCGTCACCGGCTGCCACGGGTCGTCCTTCAGTTCGGCGCGATCAATCGAATGGATCTGCATCAGACAGGTGAGGTCGATGAGACCCTCGACCTCGATCACGTCTCGATCCGTCAGATCGTGCTCTTCCATGAGCAAGTGACGCATTTCGGCGTCGGCGCGGGCGTCGAGTTCCAATCGCACGGCGCGGCCGAATCGGCGTCGACGCAATTCCATTTCGACGGCTTGCAGAAGATCGTCGGCGTCCTCGTCCTCCAACGTGAGGTCGGCGTTGCGCGTGATGCGAAAGGTCGTGGCTCGGCTGACCGTCATCCCGGGAAACAAAGTGGTCATTTGGGCCACGATGATCTCTTCCACCGGCACGAACTTCGCCGTGCCCGGAATCTCGTAGAGACGAGGGAACAGGGTTGGCACCTTCACTCGGGCGAAACGCTCTTCGCCCGTCGCATCGTCGCGGATCATGGCCGCGATGCTGAACGCCAAATTCGACACGTACGGAAACGGGTGCGCCGGGTCCACCGCCAATGGCGTCAGAACCGG
>RHCK01000076.1 GCA_010030605.1 Acidimicrobiia bacterium | reverse complement strand
GTATGCGCTGTTCGGCAAGGTCGTGAAGGGTCTCGAGGTTGTCGAGGCCATGCAAAACGTGCCCACCGGCCCCGGTGATCGTCCGCACACTGACGTGGTCATCAACTCGGTCACCATCACCGTCGCCGACTGAGGCGGTACATGTCGGCCAAGCCGGTGCAGCTGAGCCCACAACAGGCTCGCCGCATCGCGTTGGGTGCACAGGGTTTCGGCCAGCCGCGACCCAGCGGACGAGTCGATCGACGCCACTTGCGCAAGGTGCTCGACCACATCGGGCTCATTCAAATCGATTCGGTGAACGTGTTGGTGCGCAGTCAGGAACTTCCACTGTTCGCCCGATTGGGTCCGCACGATCGCTCGCTCATTCCGTCGGCGACGAAGGCAGGCGATTTGTTCGAGTACTGGGGTCATGAAGCGGCTCATGTTCGCACCGAGCATCACCGCCTGTGGCGCTGGAAGATGGAGCAATCACTCAGTGGCCCATGGAGAAGCGCCGAAGAACTGCTGAAGAAGAGGCGCGGATACGTGGAAGAGGTCTTCCAACGCGTGGTGGCCGACGGACCGGTGGCAGCCGGCGATCTCTCCGAACGCACCGAAAAGAAGGGTTCGTGGTGGGACTGGGATCACGCGAAGTTGGCCCTCGAGTATTTGTTCATGTGCGGTCGCGTCACCGCCACTCGACGTCCCAATGATTTCGCACGCCTGTACGACCTCCCCGAACGGGTCATACCGGTTCAGCACCTGAACGCACTCACACCGACCGAACACGAGGCGCATCGTGAGCTGCTCGACATGGCCGCTCGTTCCGTCGGCGTGGGAACCGTTCGCGACATCGCCGATTACTTCCGTATCAAACCGACCATCGCCAAGCCACGAATCGACGAGTTGGTGGAAGCGGGTCGATTGATTCCGGCGTCGATGCATGGCAGCGCGCAGAGACTCTTCGTTCACGCCGATGCTCGTACCCCAAGGTCCATTGACGCTCGGGCGTTGTTGTCCATGTTCGATCCGGTGGTCTGGTTTCGTCCACGAGCCGAATGGCTTTTCGATTTTCACTACCGCATCGAGATCTACACGCCGGCACCGCAACGCAAGTACGGCTACTACGTGCTTCCATTCCTGCTCGGTGATCGATTGGTCGCTCGTGTCGACGTGAAGGCCGACCGGGCGAACGGAACCTTGCTCGTGCCCGGGGCGTTCGCCGAGCAACACGCGGATCCGAAGTTGGTGGCACCGGCCTTGGCGGACGAACTGGGTCAGATGGCGAACTGGTTGGGCCTCGAGAACATCCGAGTCGGAACGAAAGGGAACCTGTCCAGACCGGTGCGTTCGGCGTTGCGTCAGTGATACTCGTCGCTCGTAACCTTGAACCATGAAGCGCCCGCCCATTGCCGTCGCCGGTCGCGTTGCCGCCGCTGGCCGCGTGTCGCGCAGTGCGATCTCGTTCGCCGGACGGGTGTATCTCGACGCGGTGCTTCGTGCCGGTGGCGAACCATTGACGTTGAGTCCGCGCGAATTGCGCCACGACGAAGCGGTGCAGTTGTTGAAGGGCTTCAAGGCGCTGGTGTTGATGGGCGGTGCCGATGTCGACCCGCACTTGTACGGCCAGCATCGTCAACCGCACGTGTATGGCGTGAACGCCGAGCAAGATCAATTCGAAATGGCCTTGGTGCACGCCGCCATCGAATTGAAGTTGCCGACGTTGGCCGTGTGCCGGGGCATCCAACTAGTCAATGTGGCGTTGGGCGGAACGCTGATTCAACACATCGGCGACATTCCCGGAGTCGTCCAACATGCACCGGGAAAGTTCCCCGCCGGTCAGGACTACGCCTTGCACGACGTCGAGATCACGCCGCGCACGAAGCTCTCGAAGGCCGTCGGTGCCACGAAAGTGAACGTCGCTTCGTTCCATCACCAGGGAATCGATGTGGTGGGCAAGGGACTGAAGGTGGTGGCGCGTTCATCCGACGGTTTGGTCGAGGGTCTCGAGCACACCGGTCGTGATCAATGGTTGATCGGAGTGCAGTGGCATCCGGAGGACACCGCGGCCACCGATCCGCACCAGCAAAACTTGTACGACGCGTTGATCAGTGTGGCGCGGTAGGGGCCAGAGCCCAGCGCAACGTTTTCACCAGCGTGGTGCCGGCGGGTCGAACTAATGCGCGTTCGCTGAGGGGCAGCCACGGCAATCGCAACGGAACGCGGGTCCAGGTGGGCATCAGACTCACCGCGGCCGCGGCCAGTAGTCCATACGCCGGCCGAATCACGATCGGCAACGGCGGAGTGAGCAACAGGTAACGAGCAGCGTCACGCGCCTCGGCCGACGATCGCAACTCGGGTCGGTAGTCGCGAAGACTTTCGCGCAGTTCCTGCGTGGTGCGCGGTGCGTCGTTCACGCCGAGTGCGATGGCGATGACCGCCATGTCGGCGACGTAACCGTCGTAGTCCGCGTTGGTCAATCGAACGTCACCGAATGTTCGATGAGCGGCGATGAAGGAATCCACCTCGGCGATGTGCACCCACTTCAGCAGGTGCGGATCGTTGGCACTGTAGGGGCGACCATCCGACGCTGTTCCCACCACCCGTGTGTGAACTCGTTTGATCATGTCGATCGTCTGTTGAGCTTGGTCGGCCGGACCGAACGTGGTGGCGGCCAGAAAGTCGGCGGTGCGTTGCAGACGACCCCACGGGTCGGCTTTGTAATCGCTGTGCTGAGCCACGCCGGCCATGGCCAACGGGTGGAGCGACTGGAAAAGAAGAGCGCGCAACCCGCCGACGAACATGGCCGTGTCGGCGTGGATGACTCTGATGGGCCGGTCCTCGGCGAACCAACGCTCACCGGGTGCGGCGAACAGTTGAGCGGCCCGCTCGTCGGCATTCGGACCCACCACCTTGGATCGCACTGCATCCGCCACCACGTCGCGCACCGAGGTGACGATGTGCGTGGGATCGATGGCCATGCGTCATCGTCTCACGACCTTTGGGCAGTGTCCACGTGAGCCGTCCATGCGCGGGGGATACGCTCGTCACATGGCCGAGGAGTCTCAAGCGCCGAATCCCAGTTCCGATCGCATGCCGCGTTGGGTTTGGAAAGCGTCCCTCGTTTTCTGGCTGGGGTTCCTCGCGACCATTCTGTTCCGATACGCGTACTCGCGACTGTCCTCGTTGCTGGTGATCGGTCTGGTGTCACTGTTTTTGTCGTTGGCCATCGAACCCGGAGTCGGTGTGCTCGCTCGACGAGGTTGGCGTCGTGGACGCGCCACCATGCTCATTCTTCTCGGCCTGCTCCTGGGCGTGGTCATCTTCATCGCGGCCATTGGAACCTTGGTCGCCACCCAGGTGGCCGACCTCGCGCAGAACTCCGATCGTTACGTGAACCGAACCGTCGAGTTTCTCAACGACAACTTCGGCGCCGACATCGACGCACAGAAGGTGAATGACAGCATTCAAGACCCCGACGGTCGAGTGCAGAAGTTCATCAAGGGACAGCAGGGCGCGGCACTGAAGCTTTCGGTGACCGCCCTCGGTCTGTTGTTGCAGGGATTCTCGATCATGCTGTTCACGTTTTATATGGTCGCCGACGGACCGAAACTTCGTCGCGCCATATGTAGTCGTCTGAAACCCGATCGACAGGCGCGCGTTCTGTCCACGTGGGAACTGGCGATCGAAAAGACGGGTGGATATCTGTACAGCCGAGCGCTGCTGGCCGGAGTCTCGGCCTTGGTGCATTGGGTCGCGTTTCAATCGTTGGGCACCGCGGCGCCGGTGGCGTTGGCCATCTGGGTGGGACTCATCTCGCAGTTCATCCCGGTGATCGGCACGTACATCGCCGGCGTGTTGCCGGTGTTGATCACGTTCATCGATTCGCCGGTGAAGGCACTCGTGGTGATCCTGGTGATCATCGCCTATCAACAACTGGAGAACTTTCTGGTTGCTCCGAAGATCACCGCGCGCACGATGGAGATCCATCCGGCCATCTCGTTCGGATCGGCGATCGCCGGCGGTGCTCTTTTGGGTCCGGTTGGTGCGGTACTCGGGCTGCCGGTGGCGGCGATGGCGGTTGCTCTCGTCGGGGCGGCCGGCGAGCGTCACGAACTGATCGACAACCCCTTGGTGGAGATGGCCGAGAAGAAGCCGCGTCGTTCGCACGATTTGTCCCCGGGTGCGCGTCGTCGTTTTCGGCGTGGTCGCGGAGTCTGATCCGCATGGTCGAACCGATCGAGGCGTACGAGCCGCTGGCGGTCACGTATCGCAGTGACATTCTCGAGTCCGTTCATCACGCCGCCGTCGTCGGACTCGATCGTGATGGATCGGTGGCGTTCGCGTTCGGTGACCCTCTGTTGCCGATCTATCCGCGTTCGTCGACCAAGCCGTTGCAGGCCCACGCCATGGTGTCGGCAGGGCTCGACCTCCCCGATGAACTTTTGGCCTTGGTGTGCGCGTCGCACGATGGGCGCCCGATGCACCTCGACGGAGCGCGCCGCATTTTGGCGTCGGTGGGTCTGAACGAATCCGCGCTCGGCAACACCGCCGATCTTCCGCTCGATGAGTCGGAATCGATGCGCTTCGTGCGCCAGGGTGGGGAACCGTCGGCGCTGCTCATGAATTGCTCGGGCAAACACGCGGGAATGTTGGCCACCTGCGTCATCAACGGATGGGGCCACGGTCCCGAGTACCTCCGCGTCGAGCACCCACTTCAGTTGGCCATCACCAACGGCATTCCGGCGCTCACGAGCGCGCCCGTGGCGGGCATCGGTGTCGACGGTTGCGGTGCCCCCGCGCACGTGATTCCGCTCGTGGGTTTGGCGCGAGCGTTCCGTGCCATGGCCATCGGAGACGCGGGTGACGCCGGGTTACGTATTCATCGCGCCATGTCATCGCATCCCGAGATGGTGGGTGGCCCGGATCGCGACGTGACCTTGTTGATGCGCGGCATTCCGGGGCTCATGGCCAAGGATGGCGCCGAGGGCGTGTACGCCGCGGCGTTACCCGACGGGCGGGCCGTGGCTCTGAAGGTGGCCGACGGGGCGAATCGTCCGCGACCACCCTTGATGCGTGCGGCGTTGCTGGCGCTCGGGGTGGAAGTGTCGGCGGTTCGCGAGGGCACGTTCGACTCGTTGGTGCTCGGGCACGGAAAACCGGTGGGCGACGTGCGTATTGTCGGGGAACTGGCGCGCTTGGCGGGCCGCGGCTGATCGAGGGGGATCATGGCAGGAATTCCGTTCGTGGGTCCGATCGATCCGTTGCGTTATGCCGAGGTCGAGCACGTGAGCGCGCGAGTGCGACGGGTGATCGCACGTAATCCGTCGAAGTTCACCTTCACCGGAACGGGCACGTACATCGTCGCCGGAGCTTCGGGAGATGCGGCCGTCATCGATCCAGGACCGGATCTGCCCGAGCATCGCGAAGCGTTGTTGCGCGCCGTCGACGATCTGAAGGTGCGCGCCATCGTGGTGACCCATTGCCACAGCGATCACGTGGGTTTGGCGGCGTGGTTCCGCGAACAGACGGGTGCTCCCACCGTGGCATGGAAGCCGCATGGTGACGTGGGGTTGTTGGACAACGACGACGACATCAAGGTGATGGAGGATCTGAAGCCACCGCCCAAGTCCGCCGAGGAAATCGAGAAGGAACGCGAGATCGCGCGCGCCGCCGGACTCGATCCTGACGACATGGAGATGCGCGAGTCGGTGGACACCGACTTCGATCCCGACGTGCGCGTGAACGATGGCGAGGTGGCGGCTCATGGCGACGGATGGACCCTGACCGCGGTGCACACTCCCGGCCACACGTCGAATCACATGTGCGTGTGTCTGGAAGAAGAGAAGGCCCTCTTCACCGGTGATCACATCATGGGGTGGAGCACCACCGTGGTGTCACCGCCCGACGGCGACATGCGTGACTATCTCGCGTCGTTGAAGAAGGTGCAAATGCGCGACGATCGCGTGTTGTGGCCCACGCACGGTGCGGCCGTCACCGATCCGAAGCCATTTCTCACCGCGTACTACGAGCATCGACTGGCCCGAGAGGCTCAGGTGTTGGCCTCGGTGGCCGAGGGGCTGAACACGGTGGCGCCCATGGTGCGTCGTATGTACGCCGCGGTGGCACCCGAGTTGCACATTCCGGCCGCCCGAAGCGTGTTGGCGCATCTCACTCAACTGGCGGCCGAAGGGCGTTTGTTGGTTCGTGGAGGCGGACCGGCGCGTCTCTCGAGCACCTATGACCTCCCGACTCGCTGACGACAATTAGTTGCAGATAAGGTGACACTTTATGGACGTTCTCCGTACCCCTGATTCCGCCTTTGCCGCCGTGCCCGACTTCGATTTCCCCGTGACGTACACGAACATCACGGTCGACGATGGCACGTCGATGCGCGTGGCCCACGTCGACGCCGGTGACAAGAACGCACCGAACACGATCTTGTGCATGCATGGCGAACCATCGTGGAGCTTCCTCTATCGCACCATGATTCCGGTGTTGACCGCGGCCGGACACCGAGTGGTGGCTCCCGACCTCATCGGTTTCGGCCGTAGCGACAAGCCCACGCAAACGACCGATTACACCTACGAGCGACACGTCGACTGGATGAGCCAATGGTTGGTGGCGAACGATCTGCGTTCGCTCACGTTGGTGTGCCAGGACTGGGGCAGTTTGATCGGTCTGCGATTGGTGACTGCGTTCCCCGATCGTTTCGATCGCGTGGTGTTGGGCAATGGTGGCTTGCCGACCGGTGATCCCGAACCCAACGCGGCTTTCAAAGCGTGGCGGGAGTTCAGTCAAAAGACCCCGGTGTTCGAGACGTCGAAGATCATCCAAGGTGGTTGCACCACCAAGCCGTTGGCTCCCGAGGTGTTGGCGGCTTACGACGCGCCGTACCCGGACGAGTCCTACAAGGCCGGTGCGCGCATCTTCCCCACGTTGGTGCCGGCGTCGCTCGACTATCCATCGTCGAAGGAGAACCTGGCGGCGTGGGAAATTCTGAAGAAGTGGACCAAGCCGTTCCATTGCGCCTTCAGCGACAGTGATCCGGTAACCAAGAACGGCGAATGGACCTTCCGCAAGCAGATTCCCGGATGCGAGACGTCGACGCACACCACGATCGCGGGTGCGGGTCACTTCTTGCAGGAAGACCGCGGTCCGGAGTTGGCGGCCTTCGTCAACAGCACCATCCGCTAACACCGGCACTCCCTCTTCGTTCTGGGTAACCAAAGTGCCCGTTTTCGGGCACTTTGGTTACCCAGAACGGGTGCGTCAGCAGGCGGCGAGGGTGTTGCGAATCGCGTCGTTCTCGGCTTGGTCGACCGACAGATTCCAGGCTCGCTTGACTTGCACCCAGATGCGCACGTACTCGCATCGATACGAGGCGTTGGTCGGCATCCACTCGGCCGGATCGCGATCACTCTTCGATCGGTTGCTCGACGCGGACACCGCGATCAGGAAATACGACTGGCTGAGATCGTTCGCGAAGTC
>RHCK01000075.1 GCA_010030605.1 Acidimicrobiia bacterium | reverse complement strand
TAACAGAACCAGAATCTGCTGTGTTGCCAGTTACACCACTCCCCACAGTGCACCGCACTGGAGCACCGAGATTGTAGTGGCGATGCGTCCGAGCGCCACCTAGCCCAACAGGGATTCCACGCGCTCGAAGCCCAGAACCCGACCCAAGGCCACTCCGCCCGCCTCGGCGACGTGGTGCTTGAACGCGTTGAAACCGCGCACCGGACTGGTTCTCGTCGACGACGTGTGTGCGATCAGCCCCAACTCCTCGGCCATCAACCGTATTCGCAAACTATGGAACGGGTCACTCACCAGAATCACGGATCCGATTCCATGTTGGTCGGCCACCTCGGCCACGTTCTGCAAGGACTCCCACGATGACCGACCCGTGTCCTCGAACAGGATGGCGCTCTCGGGAACACCATGATCTTGCAGATACGCCGACGAGGTGGATGCCTCGGTGAATCGGTCACCCGGCTGATTCCCTCCCGTCACGATGATCACCGGTGCCACGCCCTCGTTCCACAGGATGAGCACCTGATCCAAGCGCGCCTGCAACTGTGGCGACGGACGGCCGTCGTACTGCGCGGCCCCCATCACGACGATGGCGTCGGCACGACCCGAATAGTGCTGGCGTCCCGTCCACCACACTTGAGCCAACGACACGATCAGATACGTGAACGCCAGCAAAACGAGACACGCCACGACCCCCACCACGCGTCGTAACCCGCCGGCTCGCCACCAACGAGGTGGTCTCACGAATCTGCGACGCAACGAGTCGAGTCGCGACATTCGAATCGGCGTTTCATCCGACATCGGATCGACGTCTTCGGAGCCGATGGTCACGTTCAGCGCGCCCGCTCCGCGGCCGCGCGCAGTCGGGCCAATGTTTTGTCGGGTCCGAGCAACTCGAGAGCTTCGAACAAAGGCGGACCCACGGTGCGACCCGTCACGGCGACCCGCACCGGAGCCTGTGCCTTGCCCAACTTCAGTCCGCGCGCCGTTCCGGCATCCTCGAGAGTTTGTTTCAACACCTCGGCGCTCCAGTTGGTCACCGAACCGAACGACGAGATCGCATCATCGAGCATGGCCCGAGCTTCGTCGTTGCCGAATGTCTTGCTCCACGCCGTCTCGTCGACCATCGGCTCGTCCAAGAACAGGAAGTCCACCAACGCCACGATCTCGTTCATGGTGACCATGCGAGTCTGGGCCAATGGTGCGATGGAGCGGAATATCGCGACGTCGAATTGATCGGGCGACCACGGCACGTTGGTGGTGAGGAACGGTTCGCATGCGGCGACGAAGTCATCCAACGACATCGCACGGATGTATTCGCCGTTGAAGGCGGCCAACTTCTTCAAGTCGAAGTACGCCGGCGAGTGGTTCACATCCTCCAGTCGGAATTCGGCCTGGATTCGCGACCACGGAACGATTTCCTCGTCACCATGCGGCGCCCAGCCGAGTGTCATGAGATAGTTCACCATCGCCTCGGACAGATAGCCCTCGTCGCGGAATTGTTCGAGCGCCACCTTGTCACGACGCTTCGACAACTTCTTGCGCTGTTCGTTCACCAGAACGGGAACGTGCGCCCACACGGGCGGGCGATGGCCAAGAGCCTCCCAGAGCATCTGCTGCTTCGGCGTGTTCGGAAGATGTTCCTCCGCGCGCACCACGTGACTCACGCGCATCGAAACGTCGTCCACCACGTTGGCCAAGAGGAACATCGGTGATCCGTTGCCGCGCAACAACACGAAATCTTCGATGGTGTCGTTCGCGAATTCCACCCGACCACGCACCAAGTCGTCGACCACCGTCGTGCCTTCGGGAACCCGGAAACGCAACACCCGTCCGGGACCGGGTTCCAGACCCCGGTCACGCGAATAGCCGTCGTAACCGGGTTTGCTGTTCTGCTTCGAACGTTCCTGAATCTGCTCGGAAGTGAGATCGCAGTAGTAAGCGCGCCCCTCCGCGTACAGGCGGTGCGCCGCCGCCACATGTTCGTCGGCGTAGGTGCTCTGGAAATACGGACCTTCGAACGTGGGGTCATCGCGTCGCACCCCGATCCAGTCGAGTGCGTCGATGATGCCCTGAGTCCATTCCGGCTTGTTGCGCGCTTCGTCGGTGTCCTCGATGCGCAGAACGAAGGTCCCGCCCAGACGTTTTGCCAGCGCCCAGTTGTACAACGCCGTTCGCGCACCACCCACGTGGAAGAAACCGGTGGGAGACGGCGCGAAGCGGAAACGAGGGGAGGCGACATCAGTCATGCGTCTCGTACGCTAACGCTCGGCTCCCGTGGCACTAGCGTCACTCGCATGGCCCGCCATGCATTCAGCGTCCCCCGCGAGCAACACCCCGGTCACCGTTCGGTGTCGGGCGGATTGGCTCGTGCCGCCGTCTTCGGCATCAGCGACGGGTTGGTCTCGAACGTTTCACTGGTGATCGGCTTCGCCGGCAGTGGCGTGGACTCCAACGTCGTGCGACTCGCGGGCATCGCCGGAGCCATCGCCGGAGCCGCCAGCATGGCCGCGGGTGAATGGGTGTCGGTGTCGGCACAGAACGAACTCATCACGCGCGAGATTGACATCGAACGTCGCGAGTTGCACGTGAACACCGCGGCCGAAACCCAGGAGCTCGCCAAGATCTACGAGAGTCACGGCATCGAGCCCGAACGCGCGGCGGCGGCGGCGGCCGATGTGATGCGTCGTCCCGACGCGGCTCTGGCGGTTCATGCGCGCGAGGAACTGGGCGTCGACCCCGGTGTTCTGCCGTCGGCGTGGAAAGCCGCGGCGTTGTCGCTGATCTGCTTCATCTTCGGCGCTTTGCTTCCGGTCGTTCCGTGGTACATCGGTTCCGGAACCAGCGCCAAGGCGTCTTCGATCATCATCGGCGTGGTGGCGGCCGCGATGGTCGGTGCCGTGATCGGTCGATCCGCGGAGAAGAAGGTGTGGTGGAGCAGCCTGCGACAGGTGCTGATTCTCATCGTCGCCTGCGGCGTCACCTATCTCATTGGTTCACTCTTCAACGTGTCCGTGAGCTGAATCCAATCAAAATCATGCAACGCAACGTTCTCGGTTCCGAACTCGTTCCCTGCTCCTTCGACCCGATGACTGGGTACTACAGAACGGGTTGTTGCGAGTCGCGTGGCGACGACCCCGGCGTTCATGTGGTGTGCGCGATCATGACCGACGAATTCCTCGCCTTCAGCAAAGGTGCGGGTAACGACCTCAGCACCCCCATGCCTCAATACGGTTTCCCGGGACTGAAAGCCGGTGACCAGTGGTGCTTGTGCGCATCACGCTGGCAGGAGGCCTACGAGGCGGGCTCGGCTCCTCGCGTGGTGCTGGAAGCAACCCACCTGCTGGCCCTCGAATTCTGCGATCTGGACGCATTGCGATCTCACGCAATCGATCGATAACAAGTTTCGAATGCCCCTATCTGTAACAACTATCCATATGTAACATCGTTGCGTGTCCACAGGTCGCCGACGCGCTGACGCCGCCCGAAACGACGAGTTGTTGCTTGACGCGGGCGTGGATTTGTTGCGCGAGAAAGGTCCCGATCGACTCGGGGCCCTCGACTTGGCTCGCTCGGCCGAACTCACCACCGGTGCGGTCTACTCGCGTTACGAGAACACCGAGGAAATCCTGGTGGGTCTGTGGCAGCACCGACTCTCGGCACCCATGCGATCGTTCATCGAGACATCGATGAAGACCCTCGACCCGGGTCCGCAGCGCAATGAAGCACAAATGGTGATCGCCCGGGCGTTGGCGAATCCCGCCGGACCGTTGTCACCCGCCATCAGCCTCATGATCGCGGCTCCGCGAATTCCCGAGTTGGCCGAAGTCGTCATCCCCGACATCACGGGGTGGCTCATGGAGCTCGGTGTCGAACGCCCTCCGGCTCCGATCGATTCGGATCGTCGGCTCTTCACGGTTGGCTTCGTGCTCGGCTGTCTCTATTTCGCGGCGGTCGATTTGTTCGAACCCGACAACTGGGAGATCATCAAACCGGCCGCACATCTGGTACTCGACAATCGGGCCGTCCCGATGTGGCCGGTTCCCGACGGCGAGTTCCATCTCGACATCACCATCGACACCGGCGACGAGGTGCGTGACGCTTTGGTGAACGCCGCCGCCCGTGTCATCTCCCGTGGAGGTGTCGAACGTGCGACAACTCAACGAATCGCCCGCGCGGCTGGTGTACCGACGTCGGCCTTGTTCACCGAATATCGCACCCGCCAGACACTCTTCGGGGACGTGGCATCGAAGTTGCTCAACCGTCTCTACAAGGGGGCGCGCGGCGAGTATCTCATTCCCCCCGATTCGCCAGTTCCTCCCGGTGGCTTCATCCAATCTCACGACGATCCACGCGTCGCGGCCTACGAAGGGGCACTCCGAAATCAAGCGATCCTCGCCAACCGAACCCTCTTGGCTCCGTCGGGACGGGAACAACGACGACTTCGGCTCGAGTTCCACCTCGCCGCCATTCACGATTCAGACATTCGACGAGCACTACAGCTCGCCGATGCCGATGCCAATCACTCGGCGGCCGCACTGTTCCAACATGCATTCGGTCTCGACGAGAACGTCGTACTTCCCGGTGTCGAGATGCTCAGAATCCTGGCTCAGGGAATGATGCTCCTCGAAGAATGCACGGGCCTGACACACGGCGCGGACACGCGCCTGATCTTCGAGTCGCTCTTCAATTACGCGATCGACGAGACCATCGCTCGCCACAGTTGATCGTCAGATCGACGACATCAACAATTCTGAATCTCCGGTGATCGAGGGAACCAGACCGTCGGCGACCGGCATCAACTGCTCGCAGAAGAACCGCGCCGAAGCGACTCTCTCGGCGACCACATCGTCGGCGAGGGAGTTGTCGATGGCGATCACGGCCGACTCGGCCAACAGATAGCCACCAGTCAGCACGCTGATGAGGCGCAAATACGGCGTCGCGCCGGCCAGAAGATCCAGTTGATTTCCGCCATTCTTCGCCAACCATTCGGTGGCCTCGCGGGTGGCCGCCAACGTCTTGGCCAACGCTGCTCGGGCACCTTGCAACGCTGGGTACGAACTCAACTTCGACACCATCGAGTCGATCGAATCCAAGTGACGCTTCACCACCGCACCACCCTGCAAACCGAGTTTGCGACCCACGAGGTCGATGGCCTGAATGCCATTGGTCCCTTCGTAAATAGTGGTGATACGTGCGTCGCGATAGTGCTGGGCGACACCGGTCTCCTCGACGAAACCCATGCCGCCGTGAATTTGCACGGCGATGCCCGTCAATTCGACGGCCATGTCGGTGCCCCATCCCTTCGACATCGGCGTCAACAGAGCGGCCAGATCGGCGGCGAACTCGCGCTCGCTCGCGTCGGGATGGTGCTTGGCCACGTCGAGACATGCCGCGTTCCAATACGTCAAACGGCGCAACGCCTCGCATGTGGTCTTGATGGTCATCAACATCCGCTTCACGTCGGGATGGTCGATGATCGGCGAGGACTCGCCAGCGGGCGCTCCGGGAGCGCGTCCTTGACGCCGATCCTTGGCGTATTGAAGCGCCTGCTGATAAGCACGATCGCCCAACGACAAACCTTGCAAACCCACCGAAAGGCGGGCTTGGTTCATCATGGTGAACATGTACTGCATGCCCCGGTTCTCTTCGCCGATGAGATAGCCGGTGGCACCACCGTTGTCGCCGAACGACAACACGCATGTGGGACTGGCGTGAATGCCCAGTTTGTGTTCCACCGACACGCAGGTGATGTCGTTCTTGCGTCCGAGCGTTCCGTCGTGGTTCACCAGATACTTCGGCACGATGAAACACGAGATGCCTTTGGTTCCCGGAGGCGCGTCCGGGGTGCGGGCCAGAACCAGATGAACGATGTTGTCGGCCATATCGTGCTCGCCAAACGAGATGTAGATCTTCGTACCCGAGATGCGGTACGAACCGTCGGCGTTCTTGACCGCCTTGGTGCGAACCGCTCCGACATCACTTCCGGCGTCGGGCTCGGTGAGGTTCATGGTGCCCGACCACTCGCCCGTGATCATCTTGGGCAAGTAGGTCATCTTCTGCGACTCGCTGCCGTGATGCATGATCGCGTCGATGGCGCCTTGGGTGAGCAAGGGACACATGGAGAACGCCATGTTCGATGCGGTGAGGATCTCTTGCAATGCGATACCAACCACCCACGGGAAACCGCCGCCACCGAAACCGGTGTCGAACGGCACCGCTCCCCAACCGGCCAACACGTAGTGCTGATAGGCATCGGCGAAACCGGGCGCGGTGGTAACGGAATGATCGGCGTTCAAACGAACTCCGAATTCGTCGCCGACCTTGTTCAACGGCGCGATCTTTTCCTCCATGAATCGCGCGGCTTCTTCCAGAAGGTCGCGAACGACCGACGAGTCGACGTCGAGATATCCGGGCAACTGCAAAATGCGATCCAAGCCGCACACGCGGTTCAGAACGAAGTCGATGTCGGCGAGAGGGGCGCGATAGTCGGTCACAGCGTCAGGTTACGACGCGGAGCCCGACGACGAGATCTCCGGCGCCCGTCCAACTTCAGTCGATCGCGCATGCGGTTGGCCAAGGTGAGGCCGTAGCCCTGATCGGGTCCTTGATAACCGAGGCGTTCACCGCTGGGCTGGAAGCCCTCGATGTCGGTGGGGCGATTGTTGGACCATGCCGCCGGCACGACCTCGGGCGACGAATACGTGCGGACCTCGTCGAGGACCGGGGTGGGAGCGAACTTGGGTGCGGACATCGTCTCTACCGTATTCGCTCAGACGCCGGCGTGCAGGAGTCCGTAGACCAACGATTCCTCCAAAGCGCGCCAGGAGGCTTCGATGATGTTGGGGCTCACGCCGATGGTGGTCCATGAGCGCTCACCGTCGGTGGCGTCGATGAGTACTCGGGTCACGGCGCCAGTGGCCGAACCACCGTCGAGGATGCGCACCTTGTAGTCGGTCAGGTGGATTCGATCGACGCTCGGATGCGCCTGCGACACGGCGGCGCGTAGTGCGGTGTCGATGGCGTTCACGGGGCCGTTGCCCTCGGCGGTGTGCACATGACGGGTCGCCGATCCGTCGGGGCCGACCCAAACCTTCACCGTTGCTTCGGTGGTGAACGCTCCGGTGGCGGTTTCGTCGGTGATCACGCGCATGCTTTCGACGCGGAAGTACGGCTGTTCCCAGCCGGTGGCGCGGCGCATCAAAAGTTCGAGCGACGCGTCGGCGGCCTCGAAGTGGTAGCCCTCGTGTTCGAGGCGCTTGAGGTCGTCGATCACCTGGTTCACCGCTGGTCCGTCCATCGACAATCCGAGTTCCTCGGCCTTGATGGCGATGGTGGCCTTGCCAGCCATCTCGCTCACGACGAAACGGGTTCCGTTGCCCACCAACTCGGGATCGACGTGCTCGTAGGCGTCCTTGGCGCGCGCGATGGCACTCACGTGCAAACCGGCCTTGTGAGCGAACGCTCCCGAGCCCACGTACGGCGCCTGCGGATTGAGCGGACGATT
>RHCK01000074.1 GCA_010030605.1 Acidimicrobiia bacterium | reverse complement strand
CGATCTCATTCGCCATCGCCAGCGCATCGGCGCGCGGGTCGTCCGACAGTCGCGTCGCCAGCCCCATCGAAAACGCCTCACGACCATCGAACACTCGGGCGGTGAACGTCAACTCCTTGGCCACATCGGGTCGAACCAATCGAGAGAGCACCAAGGTTCCTGTCATGTCGGGGACCAGACCCCAATGCACCTCGCGCACCGACATCTGAGTGTCGGGATGAACGATGCGAATGTCGGCACCGAGACAGATCTGGATTCCACCCCCGAGCGCGTGACCGTGAACCGCCGCGATGACCGGAACCGGAACCTCCTGCCACACCCACGCCACTTGCTGGCCGAGGTGCGTGATGCGACCAGGGCTCATGCTGCCGGGGCTGCCCTCACTGTTCGCCGACCCACCACCGCCGGCCATCTGTTGGAACGAGCCGAAGTCGAGACCGGCACAAAACGACGATCCCTCGCCCGACAGAACAACCGCCCGAACCCCGGTTTCGGTCTTCAGTCGCTCGCCAGCCCGCGCCAATCCGAGGAACATCTCGTTGTCGAGAGCGTTGCGCTTGTCGGGACGGTTCAAGCGAACGTCCGCGACGCCGTTGGCGATGGAAATGGAGACTCGGTCATCGGATGTCATGCCGCCATCCTGTCAGAATCAGTGCGTGATCCGGAATCGGCTTCGTCGCCCGAGCGAGCGCACCGTCGCCGGTGCCGTGTCCGCGACGGCGGCGATCGTCGTGGGTCTCGTTCAATTCCGTCATGGCATCGTGCACCTTCTGGACACGGTGTCGTATTGGAGCGGGGCACAAGCGGTGGCCGACGGACATCCCTTCACATCTCGCCTCGCCCCCTCGTTCTCGAATTTCGATGCCGTCGAGTTCGTCCAGCGCGGAGGACGCATTCCCTTCGTCGACTTCCCGGTCGCCTATCCCCTCTCGGCCGGGTTGCTCGGTGCGGTCATCGGCGTTCGCCACGCCATGCAAGCGATTTGCGTTCTGGCCCTCGCCGCCGTCGCGTGGGCGGTCGTGGCCGGAGCGAGAAAAGACACCACGCGCTCTCGACTTTTCCTGCTCGCCGCGATCGGTGTCCTCGTCGTGCTGATGCCGACCACCCGTTGCGTCACTCAAGGAGCGCTTTCCGAGCCGTTGTTCTGCGCGGTTGCGGTGTGGTTCGTGGTGAGCCTCGCCCGTTTTCGTGAGGGCGCCTCGTTCCGGCCCGTTGCCATCCTCGGAGCGACTCTCGGACTGCTGAGATTCATCGGCGGTCCCTTGGTCCTCATGGCCGCGTGGGAACACCATCGGCGGTATCGCGACCCACGCAAAGCCGTTGGAATCGCGGCCGCCATGATTGCCCCGACGGCGGCCAACGCCGTGTGGGCCGCGATGTCAGGTGGCGGCCACAACGCCGGTTGGCGTGGTCTGCAGGGCAACGACATCAGTTTTCTCGTCCGCTCGATCGGCGGATGGTTCGATTCGCGCCAAGGCGATCTTCGCCGCACGTACTTTTCGTTGGATGGCACGAGCTGGTGGTCGTGGCTCGTGGCACTGCTGTGGATGGTCGCCATCGTCGTGGCGCTCATCGGCATGATTCGCAAGCACGGCAAGTTTCCTGCGCCGGCCGAATTGGCGCTCGTCGCGTCGGGGCTCATCA
This sequence comes from Acidimicrobiia bacterium, assembly GCA_010030605.1. Classification (GTDB taxonomy): domain Bacteria; phylum Actinomycetota; class Acidimicrobiia; order Acidimicrobiales; family Ilumatobacteraceae; genus Casp-actino8. The sequence continues at coordinate 5,893 of RHCK01000074.1, read as the reverse complement.
CCTCCGGTTTGGTGCTCGGCATGCTCGGCTTCGACGGACTGGTGACACCTGACAATCGGCTCATGATGCCGTCAGGCGTTCTCGCGCTTCTCGCCCTCGCATGGATCATGAACGACCGCGTGGACTCGCTTCCCTCACGTCTTCGGCTCGTCGTCCCGCTTCTCGTCGTTGTGTGGACCGTTCTCGCGGTTCGACCACAAGACGTCGGAGAACGATTCAGCGACAACAGCGGCCCCCGTCAGGCATCGTCGTTGGCCCTTCGTACCGGCGCATCGGTCGTGGTCACCAATGACGCCGATGCCCTCCATTGGGACACCGGGCTGTCGACCGTTTATCCACCTCAGGAGTTCATGCCTTTGACGGGCGAACGAGTGAACGAACGTGCGATCTACAACGATCTCCCCTGCGCTCTGCTCCGCAACGAAGGCGTCGTGATTTTGACCGAGGAAGCATTCCTCGTGGTGAACCGTGATCTCCTGCAAGCACAAGTAGACGCCGGAAATCTGACATTCGAACCGACGACCGGAGCCGACCTCTATCGGCCCACCGACCGCGCCTGCGACTGACGACGCATCCAAGCCCCCAGGCGTGTCAGCACGACGAGGCCCACCACGGTCGTCAGGGGATCGATCATCGTTCTGAATCGAGCTTGCTCGCCTAATTCAGCGACGGCCCCCACCACGATCGTGAAGACAACGGTGAAGGAGGCGATCACGAGAGCTGGATCAGTCTCGTTCAACGAACGTCGTCGCAGTCGGCGAATGATCACCCATAGCCCGGCGACGATGACCGATGAGTACAGGGGAATCAACGTCAAACCGAAATCCACCGGAGCTTCGAGTTGACCGTAAATGGGAGTTCCCCAGCCGTACGTCGACAGCACTCCGCCCAGATCGAGACGTGCGATGGAATACACGGAGTCGAGGGTGCGCATCACCATCGACGAACTCTCCGACGGGTACGTGGCGACGGCGAACGTGGCGCGCAGCGACCACAGGCGTCCTTCCAACCACACCGCGGGATGTGCGCGGATCACCGCCACGGCATCGTCGCCGGCCTCGGCGAAAATGGGCAGGTAGCACTCGTAGTTGAAATTGGGACTCCACTGGTCGGTGGTGCGGTCCGGTTCGGACACCGAACGATGTTCATGTTTCGGCTCGCAGGCGGGCATGGCCTCGTCGTAGAGGTCGTACTTTCCGAACGGGCCGATCATGGCGATGTCGGACACCTCGCCGGCATCGTGCATCGCTTCCAGGTCATCGAGTGGTAGGACCGGGATGACCGCCCGCTGAAGATTCATGCCGAACCAACTGGACAGAGTGGCCTCGCCGTACAGATATTGATTCTTGGCCATCCAGCCACCCATCACGAGGACGGGCACGGCGAGAGTCGCCAGAACGGTTCGACGATCGATTCGACGACGTAGCAACCACAAGCCGATCAGCACCACGGACAGAGCCCACACCGGGTGATAGAGGCTGCGCGTCATCGTCGTGGCTGTCGCGAGTCCGGCCAGCAACAACAAAGATCGACGATCCCGATTCTGATTCCCCAGTCGGAGAAACGCCCACAACATCGACATCAGCAACACTCCGGTCGCCAATTCGTACGTCGGCTCGAATGCCCCTTTCAGAACCTCGGGATTGAGCGTCGCGATCAGGGCGACGCACACCGCCCAACGGCGTCGCAGACCGAAGCATGCCGTCAACTCGGCGGCCACGTATGCCCCAGCGAGACCGATGACGGCCATCAACACTTGGAGAGTCGCCGAGTCCCCGAACGGAGACACCCACGCCAACCCACCCAATACGAGATTCCAGAGCGGGGGCTGAACGTGGAGATACCAAACGCTCCGAATCGGGTCCGTCGAAAGAACATCCCACGGAATCAATTGCCATCCATATCCCAGATAACGAGCGTCGAAACGCTGACCGGTGGCGCACACCACCATGTAGGCGCCGAACCAGATCGCCGCCGCGCGCGATCCGGCTCGGTTCCAGCATCGTCGAACGAACGACATCAGCGGACCATCGCTTCACGAACGACAGCGTCGATGAAGTCGACCAACTCGGGCGCGTATTTCAGGTCGATGTGCGCCCCATCCGGACGCATCTTCGGTTCGAACTGTCCACCCTCATGAGCCTTCACGGCGTCGCCGAATTCGACGACCGTCACTCGCGCGTCACTCGCCGCGTACTCGCGGATCAGCGCGTTGTAACGATCGGTTCGTGCCGGATCGGACTCCGCGAACGGAGGTTGGCCCGTCTCACCCGCCACGTACGGGGGATTCACATCCGGGACCGTGAACCACACGATCGGGGCGCCCTCCACGGATATTCCATCGACGAACGTGGCGAACTGTTCGAGCAACCACGAGTCGTATGCCGCATCACCGATATGGGTCCACTCTTGCGATCCGGGCAGGATTCGATCGCTGAGGTCGGCGGTGCCACCGACGATGATCACCACATTCGGACGGAACTTGGTGGCGATGGCTGGCAACGCGTCGCGCCAGGCCGTGCAGCCGGGACGCTCGGGAACGTCGAGACCCAAATACCGGATGCGCGTGTTCGCGCCGATACCGCAACCGACTCCGGGAGAGGGAACCAGGTCGACGCCGTTGGACAGCTCCCAGTCGTCCAATCCGGAGGCCAACACCCACGCTTGCGAGTCGCCGACCATCAACAGGCGCGCCGGAAGACTCGGATCGTTCGTCGCCGTGTTCGGGGCGTCGGGCGGAAGTTCGGGAAGGGCCGCCAGTGCCTCGCGTTGCAGTTCCAAGGCCTGTTCATTCAACGACGTCAGCACGTTCTCGGATTGTGTGGACCGCCGATCATCTCCCACAAACGCAACGGCCACACCCACCACGGCCATCACCGCGAGCCACGCATACAAGCGACGCCCGACCCAGATCTTTCGTCGACGAACCGGATCCTCGAGCAGGTAGTAGATCGCGCACACGATCAGAAAAGTGGTGCCGGCTTTCAACACGAACATCCAGAAGTGGTCCACCGTCACCCAATCGGTGAAAGGAACCCGCACACGAGGCAGGTCGAGATCGAGGTTCTGGGATTCCCAGAACATGAACACCGGCCAATGCACCAAGTACACCGTGTATGTCACCTGGCCGAGCCAGACGAGTGGTCGCCAACCGAGGAAACGGTTCGCTCCGCCGTTCACATGGGCGTGGGCGATGATGGCCAAGGTGAGCACTCCGTTCAGAAAGACCACCGTCGGAAAGAAGTGCGCTCCGAATCGATTCCAGGCGCCGAACGTGAACCACACCACGTAGGCGCCGATGATCATGATCCAACCGAACAATCTCCACGACGACCGACCGAGCCCGTCGATGATCTTCGGAACCTTCGACCACGTGGCCCACAGGACGGCGAAGGCGGCACCCATCAAGAACTCGCCCACCCGAACCTCGGTCGCGTAATACGCACACGAACGACCGGTGCAGCGCGCGTCGACGCCGGGCAGGTGCGACCACAACGGTGAGTGGTTTTCGTAGATCGCACCGAGACCGATGGCCATGACAGCGAGAATCGCGAGAGTCGCACACGTGATCCAGAGAACTCGCTTGTCACGACCGCGGCGCAACAGTAGGAGCATCACCACCGGGAAAATCAGGTACACCTGCTCTTCGAGCGACAAGCTCCACAGGTGCTGGATCGGATTGCCCAGTCCGAACAAGCTGGCGTAGTCCTTGCCCGCAGCCTGCAGGTGAACGTTCTCGTAATAGGCGAGACCGCTGAACCAATCCCACGGATTGAGGTAGCGACCCGATCCGGCGAACACCGTCCACACCACGACGATGGCCAACAACACCGCGAACGACGCGGGGAAGAGTCGTCGGACCCTACGGTCGTAGAACGTACGGAGCGAGATCGTGCCGCTTCGACCCCATTCCGCAACCATCAAGCGGGTGATGAGAAAGCCCGACAACGTGAAGAACATCGAGACGGTGAGTTCGCCACCCGTCATCCATGTGACGCTGTGGTGATACAGAAGAACGATGGTGACCGCGAATCCGCGCACACCGTCGAGGGCGGGCAAATGTCCCGGCTTGGTCTCGACCGACGAGACGTTCATCGTCGACTCGTCGACCACTCCCGAGTTCGATGCCGATGCGCCCATCCGCTGACGAGGTTAGTTGTCGTCGACCGATCTGACGGAAGATCTATGACAGACTGCGCACGTGGCATCGAAATCCCCGAAAAAGGGGAAGGCAAATTCACCGAAAGCAATCGTGTCGCCGGTGTCCGCTCCCGACCTCGTCGACACCGCGACCATGGACACCGCGACCATGGACACCGCGATCATGGACACCGCGATCATGGAATCGGTGCAGCGTCGAATCTTGTGGCTCGCCACTCGAATGATCGATCACGCCAACCATGGCCGTCCCGCCGACGAGATCAAGGTGGGTGGCCATCAGGCGTCATCGGCATCGATGGTCGGCATCATGACGTCGCTGTGGTTCGCACATCTGTCCGGCGAGGACAAGGTGGCGGTCAAACCGCATTCGTCGCCGGTGTATCACGCCATCAAGTACCTCACCGGTGAACTCGATCGTTCGTACTTGACGCGACTCCGAGAACTCGGCGGGCTGCAGGCGTACCCCAGCCGCACCAAGGATCCCGATGTCGCCGACTTCTCGACCGGGTCGGTCGGTCTCGGCGTCGTCGCACCACTGTTCGCCGCCGCCGCTCGGCGCTACATCGAATCGCACTTCGGTCCATCACCGAACGTCGGCTCGAGATTCATCGCCCTGGCCGGCGACGCCGAACTCGACGAAGGAAACATCTGGGAAGCCATCACCGATCCGGCGTTGCGAGGACTCGGCAACGTGATGTGGGTGGTCGACACCAACCGCCAGAGCCTCGATCGAGTGATCCCCGGACAGAAGATCAAGAAGTTGATGGAATTCTTCGAAGGTGCGGGGTGGCACGTGATCGAAGTGAAATACGGTCACCGACTTCGTGAAGCGTTCGCTCGTCCGGGTGGAGAGGCGCTCCGTCGCCACATCGACGAAATGTCGAACGAGGAATACCAATCGTTGTTCGCACACTCCGGAGCCGAACTGCGACGGCGATTCCTGAATGGCGCATCCGCGGAACTGGAACGTTTCCTCGATGAATGGTCCGACGATGAGATTGGACCTCTCGTGCACAATCTTGGTGGACACGACCTGCCGAGTTTGATCGAGGCATACCGCGCCTGTGACGCCGTCACTGACCGACCGAGCGTCGTGTTCGCGTACACCGTGAAAGGGTGGGGTCTTCCGATCGCCGGAGATCCGCTCAACCATGCGGCATTGCTCAGCACCGAACAGGTCGACGCGTTCCGCGACTCGCTCGGTCTCACATCGGAAACCGAATGGGATCGCTTCGATCCGCAGTCGGCCGAAGGACGTCTGTGCGCATCCATCGGTGGCGAACTGAACAATGTCGCGCCGGCTCCGCGACCGTTGCTGCCGGTACCGACGTCCGTTGGTGGAGTCATCGGCGCCAAGCCCGTGAGCACCCAGGAAACGTTCGGCCGATTGATGGTGCGACTCGGCGAAGTTCCCGAACTCCTCGATCGAATGGTGACGACGTCTCCCGACGTGAGCGTGAGCACGAACCTCGGCGGTTGGATCAACAAGGTGGGGGTCTTCGATGCCGACGAGCCGCAGGATTTCCTCGGCGAAGGTCGATTGCTCCGATGGAAGCAAACGGCATCCGGTCATCACATCGAACTCGGCATCAGCGAGATGAACCTCTTCTTGATGTTGCACGCTCTCGGGCTCGGTCACGAGTTGCACGGACGCCACTTGATCCCCATTGGCACGGTGTACGACCCGTTCGTGTGTCGCGGACTCGATGCCCTGATCTACGCGCTCTACAAC
>RHCK01000073.1 GCA_010030605.1 Acidimicrobiia bacterium | reverse complement strand
GTGCTTTCGGCAGATCGAGTACGCCGGGGTCTTGCGTGGAACGGAACACACGGACGAAGCGCGAATGCTTATCGATTACCTCGCATCTCGAACTTTCCAAGGACTGTTACCGGAGAGCATCTTCGTGTTCCCCGCCAACACTCGAGCCAAACTCCCAAAGTCGTTCGTCGATCACGTCGCGCCAGTGACGAATCCCTTGCTGATGGACGCGACAACCATCGCCAACAGCCGTGACCGTTGGCTGGAGGAATGGGATGCCCTCGTCGGTTGATCGCCCCCGACTCCGCGACCGAACAGCCGTGCCGTGGATCGCACCGGCATTGGTGCTGGTCGTTGCTTTCGTCATTGTACCCATCGTCAACCTGGCCGCTCGCACCATCACCTCGGAGTCCGTCATTGGGGTGTGGCGTCACCCGGGTGTCATGGACGCGATTCGTTTCACGTTGGTCGAAACGGTTCTTTCGACCATTCTCACCGTCGCATTGGGGCTGGCCCCCGCATGGGCATTTTCGCGATGGCAGTTCCGTGGTCGCCGATTCATGCTCTCGACCGTCACGTTGCCTTTCGTCCTACCGACGGTCGTTGTCGGAGCGTCGTTTCTCGAATTACTTCCCACTGGATCCAACCGAGGCTTGCTGGCCGTTCTACTGGCTCACGTGTATTTCAACCTTTCGGTCATCATCAGAACGGTGGGGCCCATTTGGGCGACCATCGATCCGATGTTGACCTCCGCGGCCCACACCTTGGGAGCATCGCCGACCCGATCCTTCCTCACTGTGACCATCCCTTTGCTCCGACCCGGCCTGATGGCCGCCACGGGAATCGTTGGCTTCATGTGCGCCACGTCGTACGGCATCGTCCGAATACTCGGCGGCGACAACACCACGATCGAGGTCGAGATCTATCGACGGGCGATGTCATTCGGCGATTTGTCGGGGGCCGCCACGTTGGCCCTGGCGCAATTGCTCGTCGTCACAGGTTGCCTCGCCGCCTGGAGGCGTCGCGAACGCGCCGTGACAAATGAACTTGCTCATCGTGGTGTTCCCCGTCGAATGCCACGTCTTGCGCCGATCGTGGCGGCGGTATCCACCACGATCATCGCGATACCGTTGATTTCATTGGTGATTTCTTCGGTACGAAACCGAGGAAGGTGGACACTCGCCGGTTGGCGCATCATCACCGACCGACGTTCGATCCCGGGCCTGAACATCGACCTCGTGCCCGTCATCATTCGTTCGATGTCGTACGCGATCGTGGCCACGGCGATCGCAATACCAGTGGGCGTGCTCGCAACCAGATTGCGTGCCTCGAGATCCGATCATGCAAGGTCGGCGGAACGACTGCTTCTGTTGCCACTCGGCGCATCGGCGGTCGCGGTGGGTCTGGGAATCGTGGTCACCTACAACGACGAGTTCATCGATCTGCGAGGAACGTGGTTCATCCTGCCCCTCGTCCACGCGGTGGTCGCTCTTCCCTTCGTCATCCGCACCATCGCGGCGGTGCAGGGCGCCATCCCTCTCCACCTTCGGTCGGCAGCAATGACGCTCGGAGCCCCACCCTTTCGAACGTGGCGTACCATCGAATGGCCGTTGTTGTTGCCCGCCGTTCGTACGACAGCAGCGATGTCGATGGCCATTTCGTTGGGAGAATTCGGAGCCACCAGTCTGCTCACCCGCCGCGACACCGACACCCTTCCGATCGCCGTCGATCGATTACTCGGTCGCTCCGGTGACCTCGCCCGACTCGCCGGCCTCTCCACGGCTGTCGTTCTACTGGCACTCACCGCGACGGTCTTTCTGACATTGGGTCGGTCCGATCACGGGGTAATTCGATGAGTCGTCTCGAGATTTCACAAGTGGCGATCGTTCATGATGGACGGCCCATCATCCCGTCGATCTCATTCCAAGTTGCCGAAGCGTCCACCTGTGCCCTGTTGGGGCCATCCGGATCGGGCAAGTCGTCGTTGTTGCGGATCATTGCGGGCATCGACCGACCAGCCGCCGGCCACGTGTTCCTCGATGACGCCGACATCACGGATCTGCCAACTCATCGACGCCGAATCGGTCTCGTCTTCCAGGACAACCAACTCTTCCCGCATCTGTCGGTCGGCGACAACGTCGCCTACGGTCTGCGGCACAATTGGTCGTCGAATTTCCGTCGATCGTGGCCCAAAGCCAAGGTGCAAGACCGGGTGATGGAAATGTTGACCCTGGTCGGAATGGCCGATCGATCGCGCGATCCGGTCGGCATCCTCTCGGGAGGGGAATCGAAACGTGTCGCATTGGCGCGGGGATTGGCCCCGTCCCCGTCCGTTCTGCTTCTCGACGAGCCACTCACCGGACTCGACGCGGAGTTGCACGAAAAGTTGTTGCTGGATCTCAAGAACATCCTCGATTCATCCCGCACAACCTGCATCCTCGTCACCCACGATCGCGACGAAGCAACCCGTCTCGCGACGTCCATTGTCCGACTCGGATAGTTTGCGCTCATGGCCGACCTGCCCACCCTTCGCGTCGGATTTCTCGGGGCTGGCCACATCGCCACCTACCATTCAAAGAGCATCCGTCGAGCTTCGGCCACGCTCGGATTCACCGTCGAGCGAGCAGGTGTGTTCGATACTGACTCCGCGCGCTGCGAAGAATTCGCCCGCGCCAGTGGTCACTCCCCCATGTCATCGGTCGATGAGGTTCTGGCATCCTGCGACGCGGTGTACATCTGCACATGGACGTCCGAACACTTGGGTTTGGTGCAAGCGGCCGCCGATGCCGGCAAAGCGATCTTCTGTGAAAAGCCCTTGGCCACCAATCTCGCCGACGCCGAGCGCATCACCGAGATACTCGAGAAGTCGGGTGTCACGAATCAGGTCGGCCTGGTGTTGCGTCATTCACCCGCTTATCTGATGGCTCGACAACTCATCACGGAGCCGTCGGCCGGACGGGTCATGAGCGTCGTTTTCCGCGATGATCAATTCATCCCGATCCAGGGCCATTACGGGTCGACGTGGCGAAGCGATGCGAGCAAAGCCGGTTCCGGAACTCTGCTGGAACACAGCATTCACGACATCGACATGCTGCACGCCCTTGTCGGACCGATTCATTCGGTCAGTGCCCGACAGTCGAATTTCCACGGCCATCGTGGGATCGAAGATGTTGTCGCTGCCACCTTCACCTTCGAACCGACGGACCCGAGCGACATTCCCGCGATTGGAACGCTCAACAGCATCTGGCACGACAACCTCGCGCGACCGAGCTTGCGACGCGTCGAAGTGTTCTGCGAGAAGCGTTTCATCGTCATCGAGGGCGACGACTGGTTCGGACCGGTCAGTTGGACGGACTCCGACGGAACGACCATCACTCTGGACGGCGAACGTCTCGTCGAAGCCACCGCTCATCTCGTTCCCGATGACCCGAACCCCGATGCCGCATTTTTACGCGCCGCGCTCGATCGACGTCCCGCTCACCCCGATGCCACGGTTGCACTTGCCGCGCACCGAGTGGTCGACGCCCTGTACGACTCGGCGCGCGCCGACGGTGATCGTCGTCTGGTCGGCGGTTCGGGTTCGTCCTACGTCGTGCGTCGAGTGTCGGTCGAGGATGTGCGACCACTGCGCCTCGATGTGCTTCGCCGTGGAATGACGAACCGGGTCATCGACTTCGACGGGGACGACGAACCCACCACGGTGCATCTTGCCGCTTTCGATGGTTCCGGCTCCATCGTCGGTGTGAGCACATGGATGATGCGGGAACATGTGGACGACCCCGGCGCATCGGCGATGCAACTGCGCGGAATGGCCACGGCCCGGCACCTTCAAGGTCGTGGGATTGGCGCGATCCTCCTCGGGGCCGGACTGGACCTGGCGAAAGAACGTGGAGCGACTTTGGTGTGGGCCAACGCCCGGGATGCGGCGCTCGCGTTTTACCGACGTCACGGATACCAGACGGTCGGTGATGGCTTCATCGAATCGGTCACATCCCTCCCCCATCACCGCGTGGTTCGTCGGATCGACTGACCATCCGTCGCGGACACGTTCCCACCCTTCTTCGTGCCCGAAGGAAGACCGATTTTTTCGGACGGAGTTTTCCGTAATGAAGTCGAACTTGCCCACCTACGACTTCGGCAGGCGAGCCAAATCCTCGACTCCGGGCGAAGCCGCGGCCCAGCCATCGACATCATCGGAGATCGCCTTCGCGACGCACGAAGTCTTCTTCGGGTGATTTCGGATCAATTGGAAACATGACCTCCATCACCGTCGACCTCGAGGAATTGCGTTCGACCCGACATCAGGTGATCACGGCGATCGAACACCTGCATCGGGCACGGTCGGTCGCTCCCGACCTCGTGACGGCGCCATTGTTACTCCGAACCGTCTCGATGCTCGAGGAAATCTCGTCACGCCTGCGCACCATTCTGACGTCGTCGTTCTTCGTCGACACGACACACGGGGCTTCGCGAATCCTCGCGGTCGTCGACCGATCGATCGCCGACCCCAAATGGTGGAACCGAGCCACCACCAGTCCGTCCACCCCCATCGATGACCTCATGCCCATCATCATCGGCAACACGGAAGTGCGGGACTCATTGCTCAGTCGCGCCTTCCTCGAGGATTCGAGCCGAGTGGCGGCCTTGCTCTTTGGATCGACGAACTTCGCTTCAATCGAACGCTTCTGGTTGGCCGCGACATCACCCGACAGCACCGACCCGACGATCGCCCGATTTCGGATCGAATCCGTGGCGCGCGCGATCTTCGACGAGCCCGCCGTCCGACCCGCGTTCAGTGGCGCCAGTTTGAATGTCGGTGAATTGCGCCGGCGACGTGACGAACTCCGTGCGCTTCTGGGTGCCATAGCCGCGCCGTGGCAGTTGCACTTCACCGGACTCTGCGACCTTTGGGGTGGCGATCGTGAAGAAGGTCTGCTTTTGCTGAGACGAATCGCCGCCGATCGTCGAGCCGCGGCGGAACTCGCGCTCGGACTGGAAGGTGCACTGATTCGAGCGTTCGCAACATTGCCCGATACTCATGACGAGCGCATGCAGCACATCGACGACGTCGCCTTCGCCATTGGGGTGAGCACCGAGGTGCTGCGCGGAGCGGCCGTCGATCGAGCCCGATCAGAATCGGCGCGCACGACACGAATCCTCTCGATCCCCACGAAGCTTCCCCTGGGTCTTCCGTGGCCGGCTTCTCTGGGCCTGTCGTCCACGATCGGGGTCGTGGCATCGAACATGGATCACACCGACGATGCGTCCGACGATGCCGAACGAGAAGAAGCTCGACAGCGCGAACAGTTGGCGCGTTTGGCCGGCGAACTCACCTGGAGGTCGGCCGTCGATGATGGGCTCGTTGTGCTCGATGGTCGCGCGATTCCCGTCGAAGTTCGATTGGAGGTTCAACACGCCATTGATGCGATCGCGAACGCCACCGGACGGGGTGACTCGTGGGCAACCGTGAACTAGGACGAAATCGGAACGTCGGTAGTGAAACGCTTGCTTGTGGACGGATCGGGGTTCACGAGAATCTCCAACGTCCACGTACCGGCGTAGAGGACCGACAACGATCCCACATAATGATTCGGCCCGAGTTGTTCGACCGCCACGGAAACGGTGGGGATCTCGGAATCGGGAAGCGTCATGCGCATTTCGACCGTATCGACGGGCTGCAGCGAGCCGCTCGGCGTGGCGAGCGTGAGGTGGATCTCGTTGTACCCAACGCGACCCGGAGTCACGGACACGTCGGCGATCATGTCGCCTTCGACCAATGATGATTGGAACACGGTCGAGGTGGACGACACCTCCGGCGACTTCGCCACCATTCCCGCGGTGACCGCGAACACCACGAGGCCCACCGCCGCTTCGACGGCCACGACCCGCCGCAACGCCGTGTGATCGAGACGACGTACCACCCATCGTCCGAATGCGCCGAGCGTGACGACACCCACGACGAAACAACCCTTGATCAGAAGACCCTTGCCCCAGTCGGTGTCGGTGATGTCCGACAATCTCGGGACCAAATGCCATGTCTGCCACAGTCCGGTCACGACGGCGATCGGGATCGCCCACGTTGCCATCCGAGAGAATCTGGCCACGACGTGCGTCGCATGAGGGGATGCCAACACTGACCCAGTGGTGAGAACGAACAAACCACCGAACCAAAGAACGACCGATGAGAGGTGCAGGGCATCCATGCCGATCGCCAACCCCGACGACCGTGAAGCGCTCGGATGCCCGGACGCGGCGAAGGTGAGAACGATGCCCGCTCCGACCAATGCAGTGGACGAACGCCACCAGGTGGTTGCCGATCGGTCGAACGCTCCACGCAAGGTCGCGATGAGGACTGCGAGTGCCACCAGCAACGCGAGGCGCCAGACCAAGGCGGTGCCCAATCGAGTGTCGAGGACGTCGGCCCACACTCCGACATCGAAAACGTCCGACCACGTTCCAGCCGTGGTGTACGGACCCTGCAATGCGAACAACGACGCCGAGCCCACGACCGCCGACACCCAACCACCGAGCACCAATCGCACGGAGCGAACCGAGCTGACACCGCCACCGGCCAACAACGCCAGTCCACCGAGCGCCAGTGCCACACCGACGAACGTCAGCCAACGTGCGATACCCATCGCCCACGACAGTCCCGACGGGCCGGCTGAACCATCGAGCACCCCACTCAACAAGTCAGCGGGGTCGATCGCGGACTCGGATGTGCCCACCTGGAACGTGAACGCACCCTCCACCACGTGCCCGTCAGCCGATAGCGCGCGATAGACGACCGCATACACGCCGTCGGGAAGTTCGGGAACTCCTCCAGCCGACATGATGGTGTCGTCCTCGTCGGACACCACGGCCTCCTCGAGGATCAAACGATTGCCGGACTCGTCGTAGATCTCGATGGAACGCGCCACGGGTGTCACCGCTTCGTTGAAGTCCAACGTGATCTCGGCGGGCCCATCCTCGAGAATCGCCGACGCCGATGGTGACGAGGACTCCAACTGGGCATGAGCCGACGCCGGCAATTGAGAGATACCGAGCGAGCCAACGACAACGCTGGCGAGAACGACGGCACGACGAACGAAGAAGTTCTTCCTCATCGACCCATCATCCCATTACCGACGCGGGCTCGACGCCATCCACATCGACTCGCCCCATCAGCCATCCCAAGCGACGCGCGGGAGCAAGCCCGAGAATCGGTGCGGGCAAATCGGTGAGGCCCATGGATCCCCGCGATTTCCATTGCATCGTCATCACCGGAAGGTCGAACCGCACGTAATCCATCGACCACGTGTCGGGTCCATCCAAACCCAACTCTGGCAAACCCAAGTCCCCCGCGTGGACTTCAACTTCCCGCCAACGACGCAACGGAAGATCGGAGATCGGAACTTCTGCCCCCATGGAAAGACGACCACGGCCGAACCATGCTCGTCGCGCTCCGGCCCAAGCGCCCTCCAACGAGTAGATCGACCGACGCAGATCATCGATGATTTCTCGGGCACTGCGCGTCGAGCCATTCTCGATATCCCTGCGTCGGGCTTCGAGCCCACCCGAATACTGCTCGACCACCTCGTCGTTCTCGGCCGCCAACGTGAGGCGCACGAAACTGTCGGCATTTCGAG
>RHCK01000072.1 GCA_010030605.1 Acidimicrobiia bacterium | reverse complement strand
CGGAGAACACCCTCTGCTTCTTCCGCCGCGCTCGGCGGCATTGCGCCGCATCATCAACCGCGCCGCCGACGCCAACGGCGTCACTTTGGCCGTGCAAGCCGAAATCGATGGTGTGCGCCTGATGGCCTCGCTGGCATTCGAAGGTTTCGGCGCCGCCATCGTGCCGGCGACGGCCATCCCCCGATGGTTGAAGGGCGATTTCACTCGCATCGAAGTGCCCGGATTACCACGTCGCGTGGTCGGCTGGGTGCAACGAAATCGACCGCGACCCGGACCGGCCACTCAGGTGGCCCTCGAACTCGCGCAAACTCTGGTGACGGGACGCGGTGCTCGTCAGCCCGGAGTACATGTCGGTGCGGACGCATTCCCGTTGAAGCCGTTCTGAGGCGTACTCTTTGCCCGTGACGTCGGTCGTTTTGCGCGGAAAGGTTCCCGGGGTCGCTCGCGCCGAAGTCCGACAACTCGATGACCGTCGCGTCGTGTGGCTCGAGGTCACCGCCGACTCTCACCGTGGCGCATTGTCATCGGACTCGTCCTCCATGATCGAAACCGCGGCCCGCACGGCCGTGGCCGAACGATTGCCGTTGGTGGCCGTGATGGCCTCGTCGGGCGCCGACATTCGCGAGGGATTCTCGGCGTTGCACGGTTGGGGGTTGGCCGCCAAAGCACTGACCGATTGTTCCGGCATGGTTCCGACGATCTTCATTGTCGACGGACCCGCCGTGTCGGGGCCCGCTTTGCTTCTCGGCATCGTCGATCACGTCATCATGACCGAGAACGCGTACGCCTTCGTGTCCGGTCCAACGATGGTCACCGAGTTCACCGGAATCGCCATCGACAACGAGGAACTCGGCGGTGCCGGCGCGCACGCCCGTTTCACCGGGGCCACCTCTCTCGTTGCTCCCGATCTGGAATCCGCCGTGGCCGCCGCGTCCCATTTGCTGTCGTATCTTCCCGACAACTGCGACGAGGAACCTCCGACCTGGGACAGCGATGACGACGCCGATCGTTCGACCCCTGAAGCGGGTGACGCGATTCCGGCGTCCTCGACGGGCAGCTACGACGTGCGCACGATCATTTCCGCGCTCGTCGACGACGGCGACTTCTTCGAGTTGCGCGCGCGGTGGGCGGGCAACCTCGTCACCTGCTTGGCCACCATGGGTGGACGACCCGTGGGGATCGTGGCGAATCAGCCCGTTGCGCTGGCCGGAACTCTCGACATTCCGGCGTCACAAAAGGGCGCGCGATTCGTGGCGTTCTGCGACGCGTTCAACATTCCGATTCTCACACTCGTCGACACCCCGGGCTTCTACCCCGGCAAGGATCTCGAGTGGCGAGGAATGATTCGCCACGGCGCACAACTGGTTTTCGCCTACGGACGGGCCACGGTCCCGCGTATCTGCATCATCCTGCGCAAGAGCTACGGCGGCGCGTACATCGTGATGGACTCCAAGAAGATGGGCAACGATCTGTGCCTGGCGTGGCCGTGGGCCGAGTTGGCCGTCATGGGTGCCGGACAGGCCGCGGCGATCCTTCAACGTCGCGCCACGCCCGAGGAGAAAGCCGCCTTCGAGGCGGACTACACCGAGCGCCTTCTGAATCCGTATGTGGCCGCCGAACGGGGTTTCGTGGACGCCGTGATCGACCCCGCCGACACCCGTGCCACCATCAATGCCGCCCTGGATGCCCTCGTGGACAAACGCGAGGTCTTCCGTGGTCGCAAGCACGACAACACTCCCCTTTGACAACGTTCGTCGAGCCATGCGCCGGTTGTGGGGATGACCTCCAGTCACGATTATCCTGCTCAACGGAGGAGAAAGCCTCCGCGCAATCGGCCCGAACAATCCAAACCGGAAAATGGGTCCACACAACAAGGGGACGAGCAAGGTGCCCGACACCATCACCATCACAGACGACCGCACCGGCAAGACCGTGACCGTACCGATCACCGGCGGAGTCTTCCCCGCCACCGCGGTCCGCGAACTCGATCCCTCGCTCTACATCTACGACCCGGCCTACATGCAGACCGCCGCCTGCAAGAGTTCGATCACCTATCTCGACGGCGAAGCCGGAATCCTGCGTTACCGCGGATACCCCATCGAACAGTTGGCGGAAAAGAGCACCTACCTCGAAGTGGCGTATCTGCTGCTGAACGGCGAACTTCCCAACAGCGAGCAACTGGCGCAGTGGACGCGTGACGTCACGCACCACACCTTCATCCACGAGAACATGCGCAAGCGTTTCGTCGATGGCTTCCATTACGACGCTCACCCAATGGGTATGTTCGTGTCCTCGCTCGCCGCGCTCGGAACCTTCTACAACGACGCCAAGGACATCGAGGACAAGGCCAGCCGCGACAAGCAGATCCTGCGCATGATCGCCAAAACCCCCACGTTGGCCGCCATGGCCTACCGATTCTCGGCCGGCTTGCCGTTCGTGTACCCGAACAACTCGCTCTCCTTCCCCGCCAACTTCCTCAACATGATGTGGAACGTCGGTGGTTACGAGGTCGATCCGCGACTCGAGAGGGCGATGGACGTTCTGTTCATCCTGCACGCCGACCACGAGCAGAACTGCGGCACCACCGCCATGCGCGTGGTGGGTTCGAGCCACGCCGATCCCTACACCTCGGCCGCCGCGGCCGCCTCGGCTCTGTACGGCCCGCTTCACGGTGGAGCCAACGAAGCCGTGGTGCGCATGCTCGAGGACATCGGCAGCATCGAGAACGTGCCGGCCTTCATGGAAGAAGTGAAGAGCGGCAAGGGCAGCCGCCTCATGGGATTCGGTCACCGCGTGTACAAGAACTACGACCCGCGCGCCAAGATCATCAAGAAGACCGCCTACGACGTTTTCGAAGTGACCGGCAAGAACCCGTTGCTCGACATCGCCTTGAAGCTCGAGGAGACCGCGCTCAGCGATCCGTACTTCGTCGACCGCAAGTTGTACCCCAACGTCGACTTCTATTCGGGTCTCATCTATCAAGCTCTCGGTTTCCCGGTGGCCATGTTCACGGTTCTGTTCGCCATTCCGCGAACGGTCGGCTGGTTGGCGCACTGGCAAGAACTGCTCAACGACAAGGACCAAAAGATCAGCCGTCCGCGCCAGTGGTACACCGGCCCCGAGACGCGCGATTACGTCCCGATCGTCGCGCGCTGAGCGCACGATCAGACACATTCTTTCGATCCGAAGCAGAATCGGCGGGTGACCGCCGACGTCGACACCCCTGAGATCGATCCACGGGCTCCTCGTCGCGCCGACCCTGACCTTCCTTCGCTCGTCGTTCCCCGTTGGGCCGCGGCCGTGGCCGGCCTGGTCAGCGGTGCGGTGGCCGTCACCGCGGGGATGCTCGTGGCTGCGATCGCCAACCGCCCGTCTCCGATCGATGCAGTTGGCGGTTCGTTCATCGATCGCACGCCACGATGGTTGAAAGAGTTGGCCATCGATTGGTTCGGCACCAACGACAAGACGGCATTGCGCGTGGGAATGATCCTCGTTCTGGCGGTGGTGTCGCTCGTTCTCGGCTCGTCGAGTCGGCGAACCTCGTGGCCCCTCGTCATCGGCATCGCCGCTTTCGCGGTGGTGGGCGCACTGTCGGCTGCCGAACGCCCGGGGTCGAGTGCCGTCTCCGTCGTTGCGCCCCTCGTTGGCGCCATCATCGGCATCGCATCAACCGTGTTTCTTCTCGGGCAACTGAACGTTCGATGGCTGACGGCACACCGCCCGCGCGCGTCGCGAGTTCCCATCGGATGGGATCGTCGTCGTTTCGTGCGAGCGACCGCGGCGGTGGGAGCCGGGTCGATCATCGTCGGGGCACTGGCCCGCCGCGGCGAGGAAGAACGCGTGAATCGAGTCGAGGATCAACGACCAGAAACTTTGCCGGCCGTCGATGACGCCGGATCGCTGGCCGCCGACGCGAACTTCTCCGGTCTCGACAACGAAGAAACCAGTTACATCACCCCGAACGACGACTTCTACCGCATCGACACCGCGTTGTCGTTTCCGACGGTCGACCTCGACACGTGGCGCCTGCGAATCAGTGGCATGGTCGACACCGAACTCGAGTTGTCGTACGACGACATTTCGGCCATGACCCAAGTCGAACGAACCATCACCATCTGTTGCGTTTCCAACGAGATCGGTGGGCCGTACATCGGCAACGCGGTGTGGCAAGGCGTGTTGCTGAACGACATTCTCGAACGCGTCGGGATTCGTGACGGCGCCGAGCAACTGTTCAGCCGAAGTATCGATGGCTGGACGTGCGGCTTTCCGATCGATCTGGCGCGCGATGGTCGTGACGCGATGTTGGCCATCGGCATGAACGGTGAACCATTGCCACTGATGCACGGCTTTCCGGCACGGCTGATCGTGCCCGGAATCTACGGATACGTGTCGGCCACGAAATGGATCTCCGAGATCGAAATCAATCGGTGGTCGGACGCCGAGGGCTACTGGGTTCCCCGCGGATGGGCGCGCGAGGCACCCATCAAGACACAATCACGGATCGACGTTCCACGGCGCGGTGAGAAAGTCGCGGCCGGCGCGACGAAGATCGCCGGGGTCGCATGGGCGCAACACACCGGCATCGACAAGGTCGAAGTGCGCGTCGACGATGGCGATTGGGTCGAGGCCACGCTCAGCAACGATCTCACCGATGACGCGTGGCGCCTGTGGAGTATCGACTGGAACGCCACTAGCGGAAAGCACACCATTCAGGTGCGTGCCACCGACAAGAGTGGCTACACCCAGACCGACGAAGTCACGAGTGTCGCTCCCGACGGTGCGACCGGCTGGCACACGCGCAACGTCACCGTGAGTTGAGCGAGTTTCGAACCTCGGCCCACACCGAACGAATTCGCGGGATCAGCGAGGTGCGTGCGAGTTCCCGCGCGAACTCTCGGTCGAGGTGTACTCCATCGGGTCGCTCGATTCGCCCGGCCTCGCCATACGGATCGCTCAACAAGTCGGCGTACGGGACGACGCCAACCGACGACCATCGTTCGTCCCAAGCACGAATCACTCGAGCCCACGCCGCAATCGCGGCCGGGTCGTCGCCGAGCAAATCCGGATTGTCCCTCACCGCCGGCGCCTCGAGCACCAGCGTGGAAACGCCAAACGAACTCAGACTTTCTTGCATCGTCTGCATCAGACCGTCGAGCGCGACACGCTGCTCCGGCGAGCCCGCGTCGATCCATTCGTCTCCGCCAATGGGCAAATAGTCCCACTGATTGGCGAGGCCCACCACCACAAGCACCACGTCAACATTGGGTGCCGATTCGAGGACCAACTTCTCGACGTCGGGACAATAGGTGACGTCCTGCTCGCCCACCACACTGTCTCGAACCCGCATTGCCGGCAACAACGGACAACCCAAGACTCCTCCGGAAATGACACCGATCTCAGGATCACCAACATCGGCGAGGCCTCGTGCGATGTTCTCGGCCGTGGAATCACCAATCACCAAAATGTTGATCGGCCCCGACCCGTCGAATACCCCATCCGACGGGACGGGCGCGATCGTCGAGGCGCGAGGAAGCGTGGTGAGAACCTCGACTTTGCTGTCCGGGGTGGCCTCGACCGTGGACAACACAGTCATGGATACAGCAAACGTCCCAACTGCGGCGGCCACAAAAGTGAATCCGGCGATGCCCGGTCGACGCAATACACGTCGTTCGCGAATCGGCATTTCGATCATTCGATAGCTGAGTACCGCGACGACCGCGGTCGCCGACATTTGCACGGCGAAGAGTGCGGCACCGCCGAATCCCAATCGCTCTTCGTTCAACCAGACGATGATCGGCCAATGGACGAGATACAGGCCATAGCTGATCCGACCCACCCACACCAACGGTGACCAGCCGAGCATTCGAGCGGTGAAACCCGGAACGATCGAGCCCACCACCGCAATGACCGACAATGCGGCGAAGGCGACCAAGGAACCGCCGTACACCCATGTCGAGCCGACATCGGTGATCCGGGCCAGCAGAATGATGAGACCCACGGCCGCCAATCCGGCCAATGAACACGCGCGCGCAACGTTTCGCGAGAAGGACATCCATCGTTGGCCGAGAAAACACGCCAACACCGCACCCAACAGCAGCTCCCCCGCACGAGTGTGCGTGCCGTAGTACACCACGTCTTGGCGGTCCGTCAGGATCGACACCACGACGGAGATGCTCGTGCCGAGCAAGAAAATGAACCCCAAAGCGCGGCGGCCACCCCCGCGCACGAACACCAACGCCACAACGAAGGGCACGATGAGGTACATCTGCTCCTCGATGGAAAGCGACCACAGATGTTGGAGCGGGCTGGGCGACGAGAAGAGTTGGTCGTAGGACTGTCCGGCGGTGATGAACCGCCAATTCGCCACGTACGCCAGTGCCGACGCGGCATCGCCGCGCACGCGATCGGCCTCGACGGAAGTACTCAACCACGTCGCAAAACCGACCGTTGCGGCAATGACCATCAACGATGCCGGCGCCAGGCGCCGCAACCTCCGGCCCCAAAAAGCGGTCAGGTTGATGCGACCCGTGCGCTCACCCTCGACCAACAACAGATTGACGATCAAGTACCCGGACAAGGTGAAGAACAATGAGACCCCGAGAAAACCTCCGGGCAACCAACCGAGTCCGGAATGAAAGACAAGAACGAGAAGTACCGCGATCCCTCGTAAACCGTCGAGACCACGGTGGTGCACCTGCACCGCACGTCCGAGTATCGACGGCGCGTCAGTCGAAGTTTCCGACATCGATCACGATCTTGCCGGTGTTCGCGTTGGCACCCATGGCCTCGTGGGCCTCGGCGATGCGTTCGAGCGGATAACGACGATCGATGATGGGCTTCAGCCGGCCACTCTCGAACAGAGGCAACATTTCCGCGGCGAATCGACGGGTGACCGCGGCCTTCTCCTCGATCGGACGCGCTCGCAACGTGGTGCCGATCCATCGCGCTCGTTTCGCGAGAAGCAAGCCAACGTTCACGTTCGTCGTCCCGCCGCCCATGAGACCCACTTGAACGATCGTTCCCTTCGATGCGACGGCCCGAAGGTTGCGATCGACCTCGTCGCCACCGACGACATCGAGCACCACGTCGAATCCGGTGGGAACCGCCGCCGTCGCCTCCGCCAACCAATCGTTCGGCGATCGTTCGATGACCAGGTCGGCACCCAAAGCGCGGCAGGCGTCGATCTTGCCCGACGAACACGTGACCGCGATGCGCGCGCCGATTGCCTTGGCGATTTGGATGGCTGCCGTGCCCACGCCGGATGCACCCGCGTGAACCAACGCCCAACGGCCCGACGTGAGACCACCTTGAAGGACCAATGCGTCCCAGGCAGTGAGAAACACCTCGGGAATGGCCGCCGCATCGGCGAGCGACACCGTTGACGGCACGGCCATCAATTGTCGTTCGTGCGTGCAAATGAACTCGGCGTACGCGCCACCGGATTCGATGGCCATCACTCGATCGCCGGCCTTCCACATGGTGACGCGTTCGCCCACGGCACGAACCTCACCACTGAATTCCAGACCAGGAATCTCCAAAGACAAACCCCGACGCGGATCGGGGTAACCGCCCATGCGTTGCAGGATGTCGGCCCGATTCAGCGCCGTCGCTCGAATGGCC
>RHCK01000071.1 GCA_010030605.1 Acidimicrobiia bacterium | reverse complement strand
CGTGAGCATGACATCGAACGTCCGAACATCGTTGTTCTTCCCATTGGTCGAGCCAGACACGTTCGTCACCGACATGGCATCAGTGACGATCACGAGCGACAATCCGGGCAACTTCGAGCGATCGACGGCCGAGAAGGAGGGAATGCCCGAAGCCTCCACCAACACGACCTTCGGATCGACGATGGCCAACTCGGCTTCCAACTCGGGAGCCGGGCTCAACGGGTTGAGGGGCACCGCGATGGCTCCGGCACCGACCGTGGCCAGATACGCCACCACGAACCAGCGTCCGTTGCCACACATCAGCGCCACGCGATCTCCGGGCGCGACTCCGGCGGCGGTCAACGAACCGCGAAAGGCCTCGATCTGTTGGCGCAACTCGCCGTAGTTCGTCACGCGACCTCGACTGATGATGGCCGGTCGGCTGGCCTCGTGTTTGTCGACGATGGAGGCGAGGTTCATGGTTCCCGTGATCTCACATCTGCAACAGCGACACGATGCCGGCGACGAAGATGGCACCGAGCAGGAGAGCCACGGTCAATGTGGTGGCGGGGCGCATGACGTCACCCTAGCCCGATCGGCGAGGGCCACCGAAAGGTCACCGGTGAGGGGTGATGGTCACCGGAACGGCGTTCGGACCGGTGGCGTCTCCGGGAGCCAAAACCACCTGTTCTCCTTCGCCGATCGACAACTCGACCGCCGCCGACGCGCGCCCGACGGCGATGCACAACAAACCCGCGGAGTCGATCACCAATCCGGCCGCTCCCTGTCCAAGGTCGTCGAAGGCCACCACGATCTCGAAGTTGCGCACGTCGGCGCCGAGTGTGGTGCGTACTCGGGCAACGTCGGGTCCGAACACCGACCGAAGATCGTCGAGCGACACATTGAGCTGACAGTTGCCGAAACGATCGACCCAAATCACCTCGCACGACAAGACACCGTTCTCCTCGCGCGGAATGGGAACGACGCCGGGCAACAACGCGCCGGCGTCGACGGGAGTGCCCATGTCGAACAGGTCGGCTCCGTTGCACAACGCGGCGGCGATCGGAGCGAGAACATCTCGCGCGGCGAACGTGTGTCCCGGGGCGGACAGATGATGTTCGTCCCGATCGAGAATCACCGCACGACCGGCACCACCCACCAACGCGATGGCCGGCGCGAGCAAACCGTTGTCGGGTCCGAGAAACACACCGGCTCCCTCGGCGACTTCGATGCCCACCAAACGACGCGTGCCACCCGCACCCGGATCGACGCTCGCGATCACCACGCCTTCGGTCAGATACGGAACCGCACGCGCGAGAGCGAGCGAACCCGCGCGCACATCGAACGGTGTGATGTTGTGCGTGAGATCGATGACCGCGACGTGCGGAGCTTCGTCACGAATGATCGCTTTGACGACGCCCACGTGTTCCGATTCGAGACCGAGGTCGGAGAGAAACGACACGGTGGTATACGCCGTCGGCGTCGAACGCACGGGTGTCGAACTCATGAACACAGTGTGTCTCTCCATCGACGAAACACGTTGCGAACGACGGGAAAAACCGGCCGATAAATGCGACGGGGCCGGTGCCAACCCCCCGATGGCACCGGCCCTGTCGGCGCTGCCCTTGCGGGCGCGTCTCCCGGCTGAATCAGCCGGTGGTCTTGTGACCTGCGACATACCCTAGACACCAAAACACCCGCGAGAAAAGTGTCACGCAGGGAAATTTTCGATGCTTGCACTCTGCACGAATCGTCGCCGATTTTCACTAAATCGCTGACCTGCGATGTCTCGAAAACCGCGCCGAAAAAATGTCGGCGGATCGGCACAAACTTTTTGTCAACCGCGTCCGAGTTCGCGTCCGCGATCGGTTGCGGCCCTCACCGCTTCGATGAACGCGGCGCGCACGGCATGACTTTCGAGAACGGACACGCCCGCCGCCGTCGTGCCACCGGGCGATGTCACCTTGGCGCGCAAATCCGCGGGTGGTTCACCTTCGGCCAACAGCGCGGCCGAACCCACGAGCAACTGTCGAACCAACGCGTCCGCGGTCGCTCGCGTGAGTCCGGCGGCCACGCCCGCGTCGATCAATGCTTCGGCGACGAGGAAGAGATACGCCGGACCACTACCGGCCAATCCGGTGACGGCATCGAGATGCGACTCGACCACTCGAACGACGGTGCCAACGGAACCAAGAATCGATTCGGCCCATGCGATATCGGAATCCGATGCATGAGAGCCGGGCGCGATCGCCGATGCCGCCTGACCCACCAATGCCGGAGTATTCGGCATCGACCGAACAACCGCCACGTTCGGGCCCGCCGCGGATTCCAACGTGGCAATGGTGACCCCGGCCGCGATCGACAAGATCCGTCGCGCGCCATGCGCGGTGGCGGACGCAACCGCATCGGGAACGTCGTGGGGCTTCACGGCAATGACCGCCGCGTCGCACAACGGGACCTCGGAGGTCACCGTGACGTTCGGAAACATGGTGGTCAGTTGCTCGCGACGACTGGACGACACCTCGACGATGGCCAAACGAGCCGGGGTCACCGAACCCGATCCCAATAGCCCCCCGACCAGGGCCGCGCCCATGTTTCCGCCGCCGATCAGGGCCAACGTGAACGGAGACGACGCGGAACCGGTGGTCATGCCGTCACGCTAACGGTTGGGGGCATCCCGTCGGCGCCGACTTCCCAAGCGACGCCGACGGGACGCGCGGGGGTGGGACGAGACGGTGGCCGAACGGTGAGGCTCAATCGGCGAAACGCGACGCGAAGCCCAGCATCAACAACGGTCGGAAGCACTGCTCCACGTGGGCGTACATCGAACCGACGATGCGATCCAATTCGGTTTCCGTGAGCCCGATCAACGGCAGATCGCCGCGCAGGTACACCGCGTCCTCGAGGCCCAACGAAAAGTGTGCGCCCACCAACTTGTCGTTGCGTCGCAACAACTGCTCGTTGAACTCGTCGATGTTCTCCTCGGGCGCCGGCATCACGTAGGTCTCGTAACGCAACGTGCGTTGACCGAGCGTGAGCCACACCGTGATGAAGTCCTTGGTCTCACCCTTCATCCGCACGTACCAACGCGCGCGAAACATCGGATCCGGATCGGCGATGTCGATCGCCAGAATCGAGTGGTTGGACGACTTCATCGAACCGAGCCATTCGTCGACTCGCCGTTCGATGACCGCGAGCGACTCGTCGTCGAAGAGATCGCTCACGAGCAGTTGACGAGGGAGCGTGCGGTGATGTCGCTGTACACGCGACGCAGACGCGCGGCGGCGAAGCTCCAGGTGTAACGACGTCCGCGTTCGGCCGCAGCGGACCTCATGGAAGCCGCCAACGACGGATTGCGAAGCAGATGATCGGTGTACGCAGCGAACTGATCGGGATCGCGATCACTCACCAGGAATCCGGTGGAACCATGATCGACCAACGAAAGCAATCCACCGACGGCGTTGGCGATCACCGGCACGCCGCATGCGGCGGCCTCGAGAGCCACGAGGCCGAAACTCTCCGAACGCGATGGCACCCACACGGCGTCGGCGGCTCGGTAGTAGGTGGACAAGATGTGGTGCGCCTTCGGTGGCACGAAGTGAACGCGTTGCTGCAACCCGAGTTCGGCCACAAGTGCGTTCACGCGTTGCACCTCGGAGTCGCCGTCGGCACCACTTGCACCACCGACGACGTACAACTGCGCGTCCGCACGACCAAGGGCGGCCAAGGCACGAACGGCCACGTCGACGCCCTTCAAGGGTTGGATGCGACCGACGAACAACAGCACGGGTCCGTCACCCATGCCCAGTGCGTGTCGCGCTCCACGGCGATCACCGGGCGTGAAGAACGCGTGCTCCACGCCGGGAGCCACGATTTCGAGTTGCCCGGGAGGATTTCCATACAGTCGAACGAACTGCTCCTGCTCCTCGTCACAACTGACACAAATCGCGTCGGCACAACCGATGATGGATGCCTCGGCACGTTCGCGACGTTCGGGCTCGGGATCTCCGCCTTCGGCCTTGACCCGAGCCAACGTGTGGAACGTGGTCACCAGCGGAATGGCTTCCTCGTGCTTGATGGAATGTCCGGCGATCCCCGACAACCAATAGTTCGCGTGCACCACGTCGGCGGGGCGAACGCGACGCATGTCGTCGAGGACGAAATCGGTGAACTGTGGAATCACCGATTCCAGTTCTTCCTTCGGCAGATCGTGCGCACCGGCCGGGACGTGAACCACTCGATGGTTCGGCTCGACCAGGACCTCGCGTGGAAGACCGCGCTTCCATTCGCGGGTGTAGGTGGTGACCTCGACGCCGGCGTGCGCCAATCCGGCCACCAGTTCGCGGACGTAGACGTTCATGCCTCCGGAGTCGCCGACACCCGGCTGCGCCAGCGGCGAGGTGTGGAAGGACAACATGGCCACGCGTGTCACAGAAGGGTGAAACTACCGGCGACCGGAAAAACTTCCCTGATCGGACCCGAAAAGGGTCCGGAGTTGGTGGTCAGCCCTCGAGGAGGGTGTCGACCGAGGCGCCACCGTCGCGGTAGCGGCGCACCAATTCGGCCGTCAACGAGTCGATGCGGTCGAACAAACGTCGACGAGCTTCGGACTGCGCCGATTCGAACGCGCGCAACCGGGATTCCAACTCGGCCAGTGCGGCGTCGTCGAGGTCGGCCATGTTGTCGAAGCCGAGGCTGTCGCACAGTGACTCGAACTCGGCCAACAACGGATGATCGCCCGCGATGTCGGTGTCTCGCGGCGGGCGAGCCGACCCGGTGCTGGGCGCCGGACCCACACCGGACTTCACGATGTCGGCGGCCGTCACCGATGTGCCGCCGACGCGACTCGCACGAACCGCGGCCACCAAATCGACGCGACCCTGCGCCAGTCGACGCACGAACGACACCGCATCCTCGGTCTTGCGCAAGGAGTCGCGTTCGGCACGCAGGTCGGCCAAAGCGAGGCTCGCCGGATCGACCGCTTGGTTCTGTTCGCTCATCGACATCCTCCCGACACCGGTGGCAATACTGCCACTTCATCCTTGTCGGTGACGACCGTGGATCCGGGCACCGCGTCGCCGTTCAGCCAGACGCGACAGGTGGGAAGCAAGTCGGCGAACGACGGCCCGTAGCGACGGACCGCTTCGGCGACGACTTCGTCGACCGTGGCCCCCGGCACGGAGTCCGACGACACGCCGGCGATCTCGCGCGCCCGGGCGAACAGTCGAAGAGTGGCCACGACGCCGAGCGTACCGGCAGTACCCTCGACCTCTGTGACGAGCAACGATCGGCAACGCGGAACACGCGTCCTCGTTCTACGGCACGGCCAGAGCACATGGAACGCGCTGCGCCGTTGGCAGGGACAGGCCGACCCGCCGCTGTCCGATCTCGGCATGTCGCAGGCCAAAGCGGCGGCCGGACTGCTGGCATCGGAATGCCCGCCCTTCGACGCCGTCGTGACGAGCGATCTGGAACGAGCTCGTGTCACGGGACGATTGATCGCCGATGTCGTTGGTTGTGATCGCGTGTCCATCGACGAACGTTGGCGCGAGAACCACGCCGGCGAATGGCAGGGTCTCACTCCGGACGAAATCAATCGCGATTGGCCCGGCTACCTGTCGTCGAATCGACGACCGCCCGGTTTCGAATCCGTCGAATCCACGATCGCGCGATCGACCGCGGCGCTCGACGCCATTGCGAGCGATCACCCATCCGGTTGCGTCCTGGTCGTGTCGCATGGCGGCGTTCTACGACTGCTTCGCCAGCATCTCGGCGACCCCGACACCCGTTTTCCGAATCTGGCCGGCGGCTGGTTCGAGCACGGCGTCGACGGCGGCTGGCGCAACGGTTCGCTTCTCTTTCCGCTCGAACTCATCGCCGATGAACTTCGCAACACCGGCGCGGTGGAATGAATCAATGACCTCCGAACCCGCGCTCCGACTCTTCGACCCGGACGGCACGCCCGAACCGTTTCGCGTGGAGGTCATTCGATCGAAGAAACGTCGTCGCAGTATCAGCGCGCAACTTGTGGGTGACGTGCTGCGTGTTTCCATTCCCGCATGGATGAGCACGGCCGAAGAGGAGTCGAGTGTGGCCGACA
Organism: Acidimicrobiia bacterium; assembly: GCA_010030605.1. GTDB lineage: Bacteria > Actinomycetota > Acidimicrobiia > Acidimicrobiales > Ilumatobacteraceae > Casp-actino8. The sequence continues at coordinate 1,559 of RHCK01000071.1, read as the reverse complement.
TGGTGCGGCGCTTTCGTCGACGCATGGCGACTCACGACATCGATCTCGCCGAACGCGCGCGTCGACTGGCACGCACCTTCTCCTTGAACGTGCCCCAAACCATCGCGTGGGCCGACAATCTCACGTCGGTGTGGGGCCTGTGCACGCCGTCGCAATCCGACATTCGAATCTCCACGCGTCTCGTGGGCTTTCCCACCTGGGTGCTCGACTACGTGATCGTTCACGAGCTGGCCCACCTGCATGTGCCGGGCCACGGCCCCGACTTCTGGCAGATCGTGAATCGCTATCCGAAATCGGAACGAGCCATCGGATACCTCATCGCGAAGTCGAACGACGGTGACGGAGATCCGGAGAGCCAGTGTTGAGGTCGCGTCTGGTCGACCGAATCCTCGACGACTCTTATTCGGTCGAGACGCGTCGACATGTGTTGCCGCTCACCACCGCGCGTCTCGCGGCGAACGCCTGCTTCCGCTTCGCTCCGCCGTTCTTGGCCAGTATCAGCGACGACTTCGGAGTCAGTCTCTCGCGACTCGGTCTGGCGCTCATGATCACCGAACTCGTCATGGGCGCCTCTCCCCTGCTTGGCTCGGTGGTCGATCGCCTGCACCGACGCACCGCCATGGCTGGCGGCCTGATGGGAGTTTCCGGAGCGGCGGTGTTGGCCGCGGCCAGTCCGAACATCTGGGTGTTCATCGTTGGCATCCTCATGATCAGCGTGTCGAAGTTCTTCTTCGATATCGGTCTCTCGTCATGGGTGAACGACCACGTCGACTACGAACGGCGCGGCCGAGTGATCGGCATCACGGAAACGTCGTGGGCACTCGGACTGTTGGTGGGCGTCACCATCATGGGATTGGTCGCATCACAAACGTCGTGGCGATGGGGTTACGCCGTGGGCGCCTTGGCCGTCGGTCTGATGGGCATCGTCACCGCATCTCGACTCGACCCTCACGATGTGGCTGGCTCGGTGCGTACTCGCGATGTGATTCGCGCGCGCATGCCACGCGCCGGCTATCTGGTGTTCGGGGCCATGTTCTTTCTCATGGCCGCCAGTCAGACCATGTTCGTCACGTTCGGTTCTTGGTTGGAGGACGAGTTCGGATTCACCGAAGCCGGAATTTCGGCGGTGGCTTTCGGATTGGGAGCATTCGAATTGCTGGCGTCGGTCACCAGCGCCCGACGCACCGATGTGTGGGGCAAGGAACGCAGCGCCATCGCGGGTGCGTTGCTCATCGTGCCGTCCGGTTTGCTTTTGGCCGCACTGCACACGCAACAAACTCCGAGTCTCGTGTTGCTCGGACTCTTCCTTCTCGGCTTCGAATTCGCCATCGTCAGTTTGCTTCCGCTGGCGGCCAACCTCATTCCCGAGGCGCCGGGTCGCGGCTTGGGCATCGTGCTGGCTGGTGGCATGTTGGGGCGAGCATCGATGTCGCTCGTGGCCACCGCCGCTTACGACGAATTCGGCTTCCAGATTCCGGCGATCATCGGTGCCTCCATGGCGCTCTGCATGATCCTGTGCCTGATGTCGTTCAGCCGCGGTAACCGTTCGTGATCGGCAA
>RHCK01000008.1 GCA_010030605.1 Acidimicrobiia bacterium | reverse complement strand
CAGAGCGCCCCCTCAAGGATGGGGTTGTCGACTTCGAAGACGTCGTCGGTGAAATAAACCGGGTACTCGTAGCTCACCGAGAAGCGCTGCCGGTATACGGACGCGCTGGAAGCGGCGGGCCTGGGTCACGTGCGGATGCTGTTGCAGGTGCACGACGAACTGGTGTTCGAACTTCCCGAGGCGGACGTGCCGGCGGCGAGCAAGGTGATCGAGGCAGTTATGGCCAAGGCGGCGGAACCGGCTTCTGGCCCCACCGGGATCACTTTCATCCCGAACTTCTGTCGCAACGAGACGAACCATTCGAACAGTTCGGGCGGGTCCAACGGTTCGACCACCACCGTCATGCGATTTCCGAGATCGGCGGCCCAACGTCCCGCCCATTCCCAACCGCCCAAATGTGGCAGCGCAAGGATGGCTCCCTTTCCGGCCTGGAGCGCGGGCAAGAGATGCTCGTCGTAACCCTCGACGTCGAAGGAAGCAGCCACTTGACGGTTCGTGAGTGCGGGGAGACGAAAACTCTCGATGTAGTAACGCGCGTAACTGTCGAACACCCTCTGGGTCAAGCGTCGAATCTCCCAATTCGACGCTTGGGGCACCACTCGTCGCATGTGCCGTTCCACCATTGCCCGTTTGTCCCGCATCGCGAGTGCCGCCGGCCCTCCGACCAAGGTCCCGGCCAATGCGGAAAAGGCGCTCGGGACACCTTTCGAAATGACCGATCCGAGTTTGTACGCGCCGACGGTGAGATTGTCGGTGATTTCCTGACGCGGAGATCTCGGCATGGTCAGCGGCGACGCGATGACATTCGCGCGCGGCGAACGGAGCGCCGACTCTGCCGGCGTGATCGACGTTGCTCGATCTTGGCGGCCGTCACGGGCGCCACGGCGGCTTGACGCCACACCTTCACGAATCTTTGCACGGCGGTGATCGACACGAGCACCAACATCACCCACATGATCGGAAGAAGGAGAACCGGGAAGAGCAAACCCAAACACAACAGGATGATCCGTTCGGCGCGCTCCATGAGACCGCCTTTGGCGCTCAGTCCAAGGGACTCCGCTTTGGCGCGTTCGTAAGAAATGACCGAACTGACCGAAGACACGGCCAACGGTAAGAGGGCGATGTGTGGCGAGTGCTCTCCGATGAAATACCAGGCAACGCCGCCGAACAGAAGTGCATCAGTCACGCGATCGATCACCGAATCGAAGAAGGCGCCGCGTTGGCTGGACGTGTTGGACGCCTTGGCCAGAGCACCATCCAGGAGGTCCGGGAGCGCCGCCAGGATGACCAGCAGCAGGCCGAGCGGCAAGTATCCGGCGCCGATGGCGATTGCGGCGCCAACGGCGATGACGAGACCGGCGACCGTCAGGTGGTCGGGTGTCATCCGGGTCCGACGGAGCCCGTCGCCGAGAGGCTTGACGGCCTTGTCGACCGAGCTGCGCAAATGACCGTCGAACATGGAGACAGTCTACGAAGTGCTCGACACTCGGGTGGGACCTTTGGGGCTCGGGTCGTCCCACGTTTCGAGGTTGTCCTCGACGAAATGTTCTTTGACCGAGCCATCGACCGCATCGACGAGCACCAAGCCACGTCGTAGCGGAGGATCTTCATCGGAATAGCACAACACGCGCCAAGTGGGGCGACTTCGAATTCCCCGCCACACCTGCTGGGCTGACGCATGACCGATCGGGAAGCCGGCGGCTGCACCGGCGGCCGCGAGGGCACCTTGCTCGTCGACCGTCATTCTCCATCCCGATGTGAGGCCGACCACGCCGACGAGGATCAGAGCGATCGCTCCGACGACCAAACCATCGTTGAAAAAGACGGAATCCGAAGAGACACGATCGCCCACCACGATCGCGGCGCCAACGACCAAATAGATGGTGGCGGGAATGCGTCGACGACTGTTGTCGGGGAATCGATATTCGGCGCGCGAGTCGACGGCATTGAGATCGGTCGGCAGAGCGTCCCGGATGTCGTCGGATTCGTTCGAGGCGTTCGTCATCGAGCGTTCAGCGTAGCCAGGATCGCACGCCGAAGCCTGGTCGCGGTGAGGTCCAAGGCTTCCGGCATTGCCTTTGCGTTGGCGGTGACGGTCAGGAAGTTCGAATCACCAACCCAGCGCGGAACGATATGGACATGAAGATGCTCATCGATGCTCCCACCGGAGGCCGGGCCCATGTTGATGCCGACGTTGAGGCCGGGAGCCGAATACTCCGCGCGTAAGGCGCGACATGCCAGCGTCACGGTGCTCCAGAGTTCGTCTGTCTCATCCTGACTCAGATCATCGAGGTTCCGGACCTCGCGATACGGAAGCACCATCAGATGGCCCGTGCAGTACGGGTACGCGTTCAAGATCGCGAACACCCGCTCCCCACGATGCACGATGTACGTCTCGTCATCGGAGAGCCCCGAATTCAGTATTCGAGTGAACACGCTCCCCTCGAGGGAATCCGTTGCGGACTTGGTCGGAAGATCGGTGAGGTAACGGTTTCTCCAACCGGCCCAGAGATTGTCAATCATCGGTCACGGACGAATGAATCGCCTCCGGGTCGCTGCCAATCTCTCGTTCGATGCGACCGATGAAATCCGCGACGGACACGCCGCGCTCCACGTCGGCTCCTCGAGCGTTCACTCCGACGGTTCCCGACGCGACGTCGTCATCGCCGACGACGAGCACGTACGGAATCTTGTCGAGTTTGGCGGCCCGAATGCGCTTGCCCAACTGGTCCGACGCCTCGACGACGTCGACTCGTATGCCGGACGCGGCGAGGTCGCCTCGCACGCGCTCGGCGTAGTCCTGATGCGACTCGGCCACCGGTAGAACGCGAACCTGTAGTGGCGCCAGCCACGTCGGAAAAGCACCGGCATAGTGTTCGACGAGAACGCCGAAGAAGCGTTCGATGGATCCGAAGAGCGCGCGGTGAAGCATGATCGGTCGTTTTCGTGACCCATCGCTCGCCACGTACTCCAGATCGAACCGCTCAGGAAGATTGAAGTCGCACTGAATGGTGGAAAGTTGCCAGGTGCGACCGATCGCATCACGCACGTGGATGTCGATCTTGGGACCGTAGAACGCCGCGTCGCCTTCCTTGACCGAATAATCGAGGCCGTGACGTTCGAGGGCGTGGCGAAGAGCGTCGGTGGCTTCGTTCCAGATCTCGTCCGATCCGACGTACTTGTTCGGATCCTTGGTGGAGAGATGGAACGAAAACTCATGGAATCCGAAGGCCTTCAGAACACTCACGATGAAGTCGAGCAACGAGATGATCTCTTGTTGCAACTGGTCCTGCGTGCAGTAGATGTGACTGTCGTCTTGTGTGAACCCACGGATTCTCATCAAGCCGTGCAGCGTTCCGGCACGTTCGTACCGGTACACCGTTCCCAGCTCGAAGAGGCGCAGTGGCAATTCTCGATAACTGCGTTGACGACCGCGGAAGATGAGGCAGTGCATCGGGCAATTCATGGGCTTCGGGTAGTAGGTGCCGTTGTCCATTTCCATGGGCGGATACATGCCATCGGCGTAAAAGTCCAGGTGCCCCGAGGTCTGAAACAGTGCGGCGTTCGACAGGTGCGGCGTGAACACGAACTGGTAGCCACCGTTCTGATGGCGTTCCCGGCTGTAGTCCTCCATCAACTTGCGAACGATCGCTCCTTTGGGATGCCAGACGGCCAGCCCTCCACCGAGCTCGGTCGGAAAGGACAACAGGTCGAGGTCGACCGCCAGGCGTCGGTGATCACGCTTTTCCGCCTCTTCCAGACGATGCAAGTGTTCGGCCAATGCAGACTTTGATTCCCAGGCGGTTCCGTAAATGCGTTGGAGGACTGGCCCCTTCTCGTTTCCTCGCCAGTACGCCGAAGAAACCTTCTGCAATTTGAAGTGACCGAGACGACCCGTACTTGGTACGTGTGGACCGAGGCAGAGGTCGACGAACTCGGGAGTGTTTCGGTACACGCTCACGGTGTCGGCGTCACCGCCAACTTCCGCGGTGTCCGAACCGTCTCCGCCACCCTCGCGAACTCGACGAATGATTTCGCACTTGTACGGTTGGTCGCCGAATACGTTCAGGGCCTCGTCGATCGCGAGCGTGGAACGTGTGAACGGTTGATCAGCGGAGATGATCGCGCGCATCTCGGCCTCGACCCGTTCGAGGTCTTCCTCGCTGAAGGTGCGCCCCGCTAGATCGAAGTCGTAGTAGAAGCCGTTCTCGATGGCCGGGCCGATCGTGTATTTCGCTCCCGGATAGAGCCGGGTGACGGCCTGGGCCAAGACGTGGGCCGTGCTGTGGCGCAGGACATGGCGACCTTCATCCGAGTCGCTCGTCACGATTCTGACCCGACATCCGTCGTGAAGTTTGGTGGACAAATCGGATTCTCGTCCATCGACCTCGATGGCCACCGCGGCCTTGCCCAGGTTTCGGCTGATCGAAGATGCCAATGCGAGACCCGTCGTACCGTCGGCGACCCGGCGCTCTGAACCATCGGGAAGGAGGACACTGATCTCGGACATGAGTCCGAGTTTACGGTCAGGACCGTCAGCCACCCTCGGAATTCGCGCCCACCATCCGTGGCAACGGATGAGTCGGATCCTGGACGTGCGCAACTTGGCTGAGGCTCACGTCCTCGGACTCCGAATTCGAGCCGGCATAGACGTTTCGGTAGGTCTGACCGGTCATCTCTCGAATCTCGAACATCACCTCGTCGATCATCGATCTCCACACACGATGGGGCTCACCTTCTGATGCGTAGCGTTCGGGGCGCACCGCTCGGCCGATGGTGATCGTGCACGATTTGAAAAGCTTCGGAGCACGAGCATCGGGAGGTTGAATCTCGTCGGTGCCAACGATGCCGACCGGAAAGATGGGGCAACCGACGGCTGTCGCGAGACGAGCGGCTCCGGTGCGTCCCTTGTACAAGAAACCGTCCCGACTTCGGGTTCCTTCGGGAAAGATTCCGAAAAGTTCTCCGCGATCGAGAACTCGTCGCGCGACGTCGAGCGCACCCTGGCTCTTGTCTCCTCCGGACCGGTCGATCGGGATCATGCCCATCATCGGGAAGAGAAATTTCGTCTTCCACGAATCCATGTATTCGGCTTTGCCCACGAACGAAATGTTTCGGGGCGCAACCAACATCAGGAACGCCGAATCGAGGAACGAAATGTGATTCGGACAGAGAATCGCCGGACCATCGGCGGGAAGTCTGTCGAGGCCTCTCACTTCGATGTTCCACAGCCGACGCGCCACGGGCGACAGGACACGGCGCGAGCGTTGTTGCGCTTTGCCGGCTCCCTCCGCCTTCATGGTCACAACCCCCTATGTCCGCCGTATCCGGCGAACTATAGGTGAGAAAACAAAGGCGCGACGGACGGGGCTCTCAGAGATTCACGCCGAGCAAACCGGCTGCTCGGGTGACATCGATGCCCCGCGAACTGGCCTCGTCGATGACCCCCACGGCCCCGGGCGTGTCCAAATCGTCATCCAGTCGTTCGCGAACCTCGTCCAGGACGGCGTCGTCGGACTTCGATCCTTCGCTCCACGCCCGAAGTCTGGCGGTGGCGCGGGGCATCAGATCGTTCGTCCACTCCCATTCGTGCCGGTAGGAGTGTTCGATGATCGCCAGACGGATGGAACGAGGATCCCAGTCGCGTCGAAGAGCATCGACGAATACGAGGTTGCCGAGGCTCTTGGACATCTTCGCGCCGTCCATGAAAACCATGGCGACGTGCATCCAATGTTTCACGAAGGGCGTTCCCGTCGCCGCTTCGCTTTGCGCCCGTTCGCACTCGTGGTGCGGGAAAATGAGGTCGCTTCCCCCTCCGTGCAGGTCGATGGTCTCACCGAGTTCGCGCAAGGCCAACGCACTGCATTCGATGTGCCAACCCGGACGTCCGGCTCCCCACATCGCCTCCCACGAAGGTTCGTCGGCAGCCGAGGGATGCCAGAGAACGAAATCGAGAGGGTCCCGCTTGTTCGGGTTGTCGACGTCTCCTCCGCGTTCCCGCGCGAAGGCGATCATTTGCTCTCGGCTGTAATGGCTCACCGATCCGAAAGACGGAAACTTGCTCACGTCGAAGTACACCGAACCCGCCGCCTCGTAGGCGAATCCGCGCTCGAGAACCATCCCGATGAAGCCGCGAATGTCCGGAATAGCCGAGGACGCCCTCGGAGTGGAATGAACGGGTAACGCGTTCAGAGCCTCCATGTCCCGTTCGAAACGCGCCTCTTCCCCGGCGGCAAGATCGAGATAGTGGACCCCCAACTCGCGGGCTTTGGCGAAGAGCGGGTCGTCGACATCGGTCACGTTGCGCACGCAGCGAATCTCGTGACCCAGATCGATCAACCGACGTTGCAACACGTCGTAGGTGATGAACGTTGCGGCGTGTCCGATGTGCGTCGCGTCATACGGCGTGATTCCGCACGTGTACATGAGGACGCGGTGGCCCGGTTCGAAGGGAACCACCTCGCGACGAGCGGTGTCGTAGAGGCGCATGCTCACGAGGTGACCGGACTCCCGTCGCGAATGCCCGTCAACTTCGGCGCCACCCTGGTCTTGTAGCGGACGTTCAATTGAAGCAGGACGGCGGTGAAAGCCTCGATGGCCGTTGCGTTCGACAGTTGCCCGGCGTCCAATGGGCGACAACCGGGGATTCGATCGACGATCTCACTCACGGTTCGTATCGAGTCACGATCGTCGGAACAGATGAGCACGTCGGAGTCGATGGGCTCGCCGAGGTGACCGAGTTCCTTGGCCGGAAGATGGTGAAACGCGGCCACGACTTTGCTTCGAGGAGCGGCGGCCTGAATATGAGCGGCAACACTCCCCCGAGGGGGCAACAACGGTTGGAATTCTCCGGCCACCCGAACGAGTGCGTTGGCCATGCTGATGAGAATCTTGCCTTCGAGCGCCACCGAGTTCTCCTGAACCGTCGTGGCCGCCGAATCCCATGGCGTGGCAATGACGACGATCTCGCATGCCGCGGCCGCGGCGTTGTCTCCGCCACCGATGCGACCGACGATTTGCGGATATTTCTCGGTCAGATCGTGACATACCTCGGACGCCCGTTCCGCTGAACGCGAACCAATGACGACGTCGTATCCGATGGACGCCAATCTCGCGCCGAGGGCCGATCCCGCCGGTCCGGTGCCTCCGAGAATTCCGATACGCATCGTGCCAGCCTGTCACATTCGCGACTCCGTCGTGGGTGTCGGGAGTCGCCGGCGGCGTGGGGTGCGTCATCGCGTATCTCGGCGAGCGCGCATCCGGCTCGTCTAGGTTGGGCATCGGAGGTGGAACGTGGGACTGCTCGAGGGCAAGAAGATCATCGTGACGGGTGTGTTGACCGATGCGTCATTGGCATTCGGCGTGGCGCGCCTGGCCCAGACCGAGGGAGCCGACGTGATTCTCACGGGAGCCGGACGAGCACTCAGCCTCACGCAGCGAACCGCTCGAAAACTTCCCTCACCAGTGACGGTTCTCGAATTGGATGTGACCGTTCCCGAACACGCTGACGCGGTTCGCGACGCGGTTCGCGCCCAATGGGGGCGCGTCGACGGCGTGGTTCATTCGATCGGATTCGCTCCCGAGGTCTGCCTTGGCGACGATTTCATGGCGGCAACGTGGAATGACGTGGCGGTGGCCATGCAGATCAGTGCCTACTCCTACAAACATCTCGCGGACGTGTTCGCACCGTTGATGGGGCGTGGCGGCTCGTTCGTCGGCCTGGACTTCGACAACACCGTGGCCTGGCCCGCCTACAACTGGATGGGAGTCGCCAAGTCCGCGCTCGAAAGCATCAATCGCTACCTCGCCAAGGACATGGGCCCACGGGGCATTCGTTCGAATTTGGTGGCTGCGGGTCCGGTGAAAACGATGGCCGCGAAATCGATCCCCGGATTCAAGAAGTTCGAGGACGTCTGGGACGACCGGGCACCACTCGGATGGGACGTCACTGATGGCGAGCCCGTGGCTCGGGCCGTTGTGGCTTTGTTGTCGGACTGGTTCCCGGCCACCACGGGATCGATGATCCATGTGGACGGCGGCTATCACGCCACGGGAGCGTGACTCAGAGTCCGCTGCGCTCCAAGATGTGAATGCCACAGGCCGATCCGAGGCCGATCACATGGGCGAGGCCAACCTTGGCGTTTTCGATCTGTCGGTTTCCGGCCTCGTTGCGCAGGTGGTGGCAGATCTCCCAGATGTTGGCGATACCCGTGGCCGCAATGGGGTGACCCTTCGACTCGAGTCCACCCGACACGTTCACGGGAGTCGATCCGGTCCGCCAGGTGGCGCCGCTGTTGAAGAAGTCCACGGCTCCACCTTCGGCACACAACATCAGGTTGTCGTAATGCACCAATTCGGCGGTGGCGAAACAGTCGTGCAACTCGACGAGGTCGAGATCCGACGGTGAAACGCCGGCCTGTTCGTAGGCGATCTTGGCGGCATTGCGCGTGAGCGTGTTGACGTCAGGCAGAACCTGACACGATTCCTGATACGGGTCGGTGGTCAGAACCGAAGCCGAGACCTTGATGGCGCGACGCTGCTGTTCGAGCGACAGCGTCTTCAGGGTTTCGCCCGAGCACACCACGGCGGCCGCCGCACCGTCACAGTTCGCCGAGCACATCGGACGCGTGTTCGGGTAGGCGATCATCATGTCGTTCATGATCTCGTCGAGAGTGAACTGCTTCTGGTACGCGGCCATCGGGTTGAGCGTGGAGTGCGCATGATTCTTCTCGGAAATGCGCGCGAACAACTCGAACGACACTCCCCCGTATTTGTGTCCGTATTCCATTCCGACTTGAGCGAAAGTTCCCGGCATGGTGTCGGTCCCGATTCGACCATCGGTCGGAGCGACGCTTCCAAAGCGTCCCTTCGGCTCCCACTTGTTTCCATCCTTCTTCGCACTACCGCCGCCACCGAGCAGACCGGCTCCGGCCAGCTTTTCGGCACCCACGGCCAAACCGAACTTCACTTCTCCGGCTTTGACCGCCATGATCGCGGTGCGCAGCGCCGTGGCGCCCGTGGCGCAGGCGTTGGTGACGTTGTACACCGGAATTCCGGTCTGACCCACCTGCTTTTGCAGCATCTGGCCGAAGCCGCCGCCGCCCATGAGGTTGCCGGCGGCCAAAACACCGATATCGCGCATGGACACTCCGGCATCGGTGAGCGCCGCCATCACCGCTTCGGCTCCGAGGTCGACGATGTCCTTGTCGGAGTGCTTTCCGAACTTGGTCATCGCGATTCCGAGAATCCAGATGTCGTCATTGGCCATGATGCTTCCTTTGCTCGTTCGTTTGGATCAGATGTTTGGATCAGATTATGAGAGATGTTCGCCGTCAGGCCGCGGGTTCGAAGCCGAATCCGATGGCTTCCACACCGTCGTCGTCGGTTCCGAGGCTGTAGGTGGCCAGGCGCACCTTCATACCAAGGGAGACCTTGTCGGGTGTCGGGTCGACATTGATGACGTTTCCGCGAACGCTGGTGCCGCCGCAGTCGACGATTCCGGCGACGAAGGGAACTGGAACCCCGGGAGCCGCGAACGCGACGATGGTGAACGCCTTCAGCACCCCTTCGGTGGCCACGGCGGCCTTGCGGAAGTCGGTGCCGAAGCAATTAGCGCAAGCATTGCGGCGGTCGAAGAAACGAGCGCCGCAGGCGGTGCACTCGTTGGCGACCAGGTGCGGTGTGTCACCGAGTTCGAGATAGTTGACGTGGGGAATCTGGGTGGGCATGGCTACTCCCGGATGATGCGGACCCTCTCACCCTAAACCGCCTCGCCGGGGCGGGCGAAACCGACATTCACCACCGACCGTGATGAAGCACCTGGGTGGCGGGACGTCGCGGGCGACTGACGGCCGATCCCGACGGTGCGTCGATCTCGGACCGGTGACCGACGGCCACCGCGCCAATGCAGCGAACTCCGTCAGGGACGCCGAAGTGGGCGAGCGTCGACGTGGCGTCGCCGAAGAGACCGAAAAACAAGGCGCCGACTCGATTGTCCTCGAGGATCAGGAGCAGATTCTGGGCCACCATGGCGGCGTCGGTGAGCCAGAAAGGACAGGCCCACGACTCCTGATTCGTGAGACCGTGGTCGATTTTGTCGGGTTCGGAATACCGAGACGTGTATGCCGACGGATCTCCGAGGACCAGCACAACCTGGGTGCAGTCGAGCACTCCCGGGGCTGATGTTGCGAACCAGGTTCCGGCGCCGGACACCTCGAAGAAACCGTCCCGATCGACACCGTCGAGAACGAGAAGATGCGAGCCTTGGGAGAAACCCGCCGATGGCGCGCGGCGAGCGAGATCGCACCACGCAAGGAGCTGTTCGGTCGAGGGACCACCGGAGAAGTGCCGGGTCATCCGGCGACGTCGAATGATGGACGTCAGGTCGTCGGGCACCGGGTCAACGCCGTCCGAGTTTGAGCAGGTCCTCGGCCATCGTCCAGCCGTGAATGATCAAAGAGCCCCCGCTGTCGGCCTTCACCGCATCGAAAAGTTCGGCGATCTTGGGGTCGATCTTCTCCGGCTTGGTCGATTCGTGGTCGAGGAACCCCGATTGACCCTTCTTGGCGACGACGAACGTCTTTTCGTCGTAGTTGGCGTCCACGTTGAAGCGACGGGCCAACCGCCGACCCCAGGCGCGCTCCTCTCCGACCGCACGATGCCCTGGTCGAGGGATCAATTCGCTCAACTGCTTGAACGCTTCCAGTCCGTCGGCTGCGACGAAGCGACTTCCGACCACGACATCCTCGTCCGGAAACGCCATCAGGGCACGATGGAAAGCTTCGGACATCAATCCCTTGAGCACCGCATCGCGTTTGCCGGTGCGCTTGACGCTCATGATGCCGATGAGCACGCAGGGGGTCCCGCCAATTCTCTCGAGAGTGGAAAACGTGAAGCCGTGCAGCTTGCCCGACTCGGTGGCGGTCGTGCAGAGAACCCAGTCCTCCTTGGCGGCGGTCAGACGGGCGAGGTCGAAGGCGCCTCCCATGGCAGCCATCTCGGCGAGTTCGTCCTCGCTGAGCGCCGCGCAATCCCTTGTCTCGACCTCGACCGGCATTGGACCCTTTACTCCCTCGTGCGGTGGCGAAACCACCAGATGACATTCTGCCACCCGGGCGCGGGCGGGAGCGAAACGATCCGATCAGCGAATGACACCAACGCCGAAGGCGACCCGCAGCGGAGGTATCACCCGGTCGACGTCCACCGCGTATTGCGCGCCCAGGCGGAGCACCCGAGTGCCACCCAAGTGGATGAACACCTGCGCCTCGCCGGGGTAGGCCGACAAGATCTCTTTCAGGCGCTCGACGGTGTCGGGGTCGAGGGCCACGGCCGGAAGATTCAAACGAAGCTCCGGGGCTCGATCCTGGAGTGCCAATGGGGTGAACTCGAGAGCCGAAATGGTGACACGGTCCTCGCCCGCCTGTCGGTTGACCCGAACCTTCACGGCCACGATCGCTTCGTCGACGATCTTGTGACTGTTTTGTTGCAAGGTTTTGGTGAAGACCGTGACCTCGACGCCCCCATGGAGATCCTCGATCTGAAGAACCGCCATCGGATCGCCCTTCTTGGTGACCTTGCGCTCGACTTTGGTGATCACTCCGGCGATCGTGGCGATCGTTCCATGCTCGACATCTTCGAGCGCGGAGGTGACGATGTTGGCGTGGTGACGCAGTGCGGCCTCGTGGCCGTAGAGCGGATGGTCGCTGATGTACAGCCCCAACAGTTCCTTTTCGAACTTGAGCTTGGTGCTCTGATCGAACTCGACGTCCTGGATCGGTATCTCGAGGGTGAATCCGTCATCGGGACCGGACTCTTCCAGGGAATCGAACAAGCTCATGACTCCCTGATCGGCTTCGGCACGGCGATTGATGGCATCGTCGATGATCTGCTCGAACGCGATCGCCAGTCCTCGTCGCGTGTGACCGAGGGAGTCGAAAGCGCCCGCCTTGATGAACGATTCGATGCCCTTCTTGTTCAAGCATTCGGTGGGCACCGACATGCAAAAATCATGGAAGGACGTGTACGGCCCGTGCTCGTTGCGATGCGCGACGATCTTGTCGCAGACCGCCGAACCAACTCCTTTGATGGCGCTCAGACCGAAATGAATGACGCGATTCTCCGGATCGGACACGAAATCGACGTCGGATTCATTGATGTCGGGTTGCTTGACGGTGATGCCACGGGTTCTCGCGTCGGCGAGATACCCCGCCGCCTTTTCGAGATTCGCCTTCACGCTCGTCAACAGCGCCGCGAAGTACTGAACCGGATAATTGGCCTTCAGGTACGCCGTTTGGTAGCAGATGTATCCATAACCGAACGAGTGACTCTTGTTGAACGCGTAGTCGGCGAAATTCTCGATGATGTCGAAGAGCTGCTTGCCGAGCGAGCGCCCATAACCCGATGACTCGCAACCATCCTCGAACTTGGAGCGCTCCTTTTCCATGAGTTCGCGGACCTTCTTGCCGCACGCCTTACGGAGGTTGTCGGCTTCGGCCAATGAATAACCAGCGAAACGTTGCGCGACGCGCATCACGCTCTCTTGATAGATCATGAGGCCATAGGTGTCGCCGAGCACTTCTTTGGCGTCGGGATGGAAATACTCCACCGGCTTGCGACCGTTCTTCCGGTCGGCGAAGTCGTAGTGCATGTTCACGCCCATCGGACCAGGGCGATACAGCGCGATGACGGCCGACACGTCCTCGAAGGTCGATGGGTTCATGGCTCGCAGCAGTTGCTGCATGGGTGGGGACTCCAATTGGAAGACTCCCGTGGTGTCGCCGCGCGACAAGAGTTCGAAGGTGGCCGAATCATCGAGGGGCACGCGATCGATATCGAAGTCGGGCTCGCTTCGCCGGATGAGCTCCATCGTGTCGGTGATGACATCGAGATTTCGCAGCCCGAGGAAGTCCATCTTGAGCAGACCAAGGTCCTCGACACCATGCATTTCGTATTGGGTGGTGACGGGAGCCTCTTCGATGGGCTTTCCGGCTTCCGGCTTGCGCTGCAGCGGGAGGTATTCGGTGAGTTCCTCCTTCGAGATCACGACCGCCGCGGCATGGATCCCTGTGGAGCGACGCAGACCCTCCAGGCCCTTGGCGACGTCGATGACTTGTCGCAGGTCTTCCTCGGATTCGTAGATGTCGCGCAATTCCTGTGCGGCGCGGTATCCGTCCTCGTGCTTGGGGTGCTTCTCCAAGCAGAATCGAAGCGGGGTGTCGCGGCCCATGACCAGAGGTGGCATCGCCTTGGCGAGGCGATCGCCAACCGAATAAGGATGACCGAGAACACGCGCCGCGTCACGCACGGCGTTTCGAGCCTTGATCGTGCTGAAGGTGATGATTTGCGCGACGTGTTCCCGTCCATAGGTTTCGGTGGCGTAGCGAATCATCTCGTCGCGATAACGAGAGTCGAAGTCCATGTCGATGTCGGGCATCGAGATGCGACTCGGGTTCAAGAAACGTTCGAAAAGTAGGTCGTAGCGGATCGGGTCGATCTCGGTGATTCCGAGGCAATACGCCACGGCGCATCCGGCCGCCGATCCTCGTCCGGGTCCGACGCGAATGCCGCGACTCCGCGCGTAGCGAATGAGATCCCAGACGATGAGGAAGTAGGACGCGAAACCCATGTCCGAGATGACCTTGGTCTCGTACGCCAACCGTTCGATGACCGCCGGGGGAAGGTTGTCGCCCCAGCGTTTCGCGGCGCCTTCGCGCGTGAGATGGTCGAGATACGAGGCGTCATCGTCGAAGCCCGGCGGAACGCGGAAGTTGGGCAACTGAGGCTTACCGAATTCGATGGTCACGTCGGCCCGCTCGGCCACCCACAATGTGTTGTCGCACGCCGTCGGGACCTCGCGAAACACGTGGCGCATCTCCTGCGACGTCTTGAGGTAGTGCTCGGTTCCCTCGAAGCGGAATCGCTTCGGATCGTCCTTCATGGAGTTCGTTTGCACGCAGAGCAGGGCGTCGTGGCTGTCGGCGTCGTGACGGTGCACGTAGTGCGAGTCATTGGTGGCGATCAATGGAGCATCGAGATCGCGAGCGATTTGCATCAATTGCGGATTCGTACGCGCCTGCGAGGGAATTCCATGGTCCTGAAGTTCGACGAACAAATTGTCTCGTCCGAAGATCTCTTGCAGTCGTGCGGCTTTGGCCAGCGCATCGGCGTAATCGTCGCGCAGCAACGACTGCAGAACGTGGCCACCAAGACATCCGGTGGTGGCGATCAGTCCGTCGTGATGGCGCTCGAGCAACTCCCAGTCCATGCGCGGTTGGTAGTAGTAACCCTCGAGAAAAGCCAAGCTCGACAACTTGATGAGGTTGCGATAACCGGTGTTGTTCTCGGCCAACAAGGTGAGGTGGTAGTACAACTTGCGACCACCCTCGGTCTCTCCTCCGGAGTCATCCATCAACCCGCGGCGTGTCGGGCGTTCGAAACGCGTCTCGTACGCGAGGTACGCCTCGGTTCCAATGATGGGTTTGACGCCTTGGCTGCGACATTCCTTGTAGAAGTCGAGGACCCCGTACATGTTGCCGTGGTCCGTCATGCCGAGAGCCGGTTGGCCATCTTCGACCGCTTTGGCGACGAGTTCGTCGAGTTTTGCCGCACCGTCGAGCATGGAGAATTCGGTGTGCACGTGCAGGTGAGTGAACGAATCCGCCATGGGTGATGACCTCCTTTCGCGGGAACGAAGAAACGTTGTTGACGAACCGACAATCACGGATGGGAACGAATCACATCCGTGTCGTTCGACAGTATCAGTCGCCTACAGGTAGGTTCCGGGGCGATCGCCGGGTGTGGACTCGGGTCCCCCCGAACCCGGTTGTCCGAGGCTTCGCATGTGCTCCAACTGCTGGCGGGCGGCCAACTGTTGAGCGAACAGCGTGGCTTGGATTCCATGGAACAAACCTTCCAACCAGCCGACCAATTGAGCATGGGCGATGCGCAACTCCGCCTCACTCGGCGCATCCTCCCCGAACGGAAGGGCCAACATGCGCAATTCCTCCTGAAGGTCCGACGACAAGGCCTCGGCCAATTCGACGATGGACCGCTCGTAAATCTCCGCGAGGCGCTCACGACTCGGCTGATCGAGTGACACGGACCGTGCTTCTTCGAGAAGTTGCTTGATCATGGACCCGATGCGCATCACCTTCCCCGGTTCGGTGATGCTTCCGGCGGGTTCGAGAGATTCCGTGGACTCCCCGACCGAATTCGGCGCAATCACGGCATCGGGGGCATGGACGCTCTGTTCGTTGATGGCTTCGTCGTTCATGGGACGATTATGGACGAGTGGACGCCAGGAGAGGGACCAGCATCTCGTCGGCGGTGAGTGACCCGTGTCGCCCGATGAGGGTGAACGGACCGGAGTCCATGGGGTCATGAAACGTGGTTGCGGTGTAAGGAACGAGTGCCACGTCGCCCAGACGCCGTATGGCGGCATCCTGTCCCCGACCACCGCGCACGGGACCGAGCCACGCCTCGTCGACCACTTGCTCCTTCGACGTCACCCAGGCGCGATCGGCGTAGAGATCCCGGCACATTCGGGACAATTCGGTCTCGTGGCCGCGGCGCGCGTGCAGCCAGCGAAAACGACCCTCTCCCGATTGGTGGTGGACGAGTCGCATGAGGTTCTCGGGAAGCTCGACAACATTGTTGCCGACGTGAACCTGACCATGATCCGCCGTGACCACCAGAGTGCAGGACGACGGCAACGCGGCGTGGAGTGAAGCCACCAACCAATCGACGAAGGACAACTCATCGTCGTAATTCGCTCCGAGACCGCATTCGTGAGCGATCTTGTCGAGTCCGTCGTAGTACGCGTAGACGAAACGCTCCCCGGCGTGACTGGCCAGCCGAGCGCATTGGGTGATGATCGAACTCGGTGTGCGCCATCCGTTCGGACGCGAACCGCGCAGGTGGGCATAGGTGAAGGCGGTGTTTTCGAGATCCGCGCGACTGACGACCGGCACAGAATGTCCTGCGAATGGTGGGATCGGTTGCACCAATGTCGGTTCGAACACTTTGCGCATGTCTCGGTCGTTGAGGGTCCAGCGCAGGCTGTTCATCACGCCATCGCCCATGTCCATGCGATATCCCACGATCCCGTGTTCGAGGGGGGACGCTCCCGTTGCCAAACTCGTCAGTGCGCTCGCCGTCGTGGATGGGCCGACGGTTGTTATGGGGCCGCCCTGCATGCCGGACAGGAACGGAGCCCGTTCGGCGCGCTCGCGAAGTTGGTTCCAGCCGAGCCCGTCGATCAGCAGCAGAACGACCGACGTCGCGTTCGCCAACGGAGCCGGGAACCAGTCGGGGCGTGTTCCGGGACCGGAAAGAAGGATGCCGGGGACGACTCCGGAGATGTTGGCACCCGAGTAGTCGGGAATCACCGGATTCGGAATCGTCATGATCTCATCATCGCCGATCGGCGACCGATGGGTGCACTCGGTGGCATCCATCACCTCCTACGATGGTCGTGTGCGCGTGTCGACTCGAGGGGATTATGCCTGCCGGGCTCTTTTGTCCCTGACGCTGCATTCACAGGAACACGGTCCGACCTCGGTGCGTGACATCGCCGAGCGCACGGGTCTCCCCCAGCCGTATCTGGAACAGATCCTGCTCGCATTGAAAGGTGCCGGTTTGGTCCGCTCGAAACGGGGGGTCGGTGGCGGCTACACCTTGGCCCGCCCACCCGCCGAGATTCGTTTGAACGAGGTGATTTCGGCGGTCGATGGTCCGATCACACTGGGTGACTTCGGGGAACCTCACCAAGATGGTTCGTGCGATCATGAGGGTCAGTGCGTTTTGCTGGCCATCTGGAAGCAAGCCGGTGATCACATGCGTCAACATCTGGAGGGATTCACGTTGGCGACCATCGCCGATGCGGCTCGCGGAACCGGCCCATGGCCGGAGTCACTGCACTGATCGATCAGCGGACGCGGGCGGCGATGGCCGCGAGGACGCCGTTCACGAATCGCCCGGAATCGTCCGTGCTGAATCGTTTGGCGAGTTCCACGGCTTCGTCGAGGATGACCGCGGTCGGTGTCTCCTCGCGTTGCATCAATTCGAAAGTGGCGATGCGCAGAATGTTGCGATCGAGGTCCGGCATTCTCTCGATCGACCACCCGGTCGAATGGGTGGAAATCAGTTCGTCCAACGCGGCTCGATTGTCGCTGACGCCGAA
The DNA here is from genome assembly GCA_010030605.1 of Acidimicrobiia bacterium. Taxonomy (GTDB): domain Bacteria; phylum Actinomycetota; class Acidimicrobiia; order Acidimicrobiales; family Ilumatobacteraceae; genus Casp-actino8. The sequence goes on along the minus strand of RHCK01000008.1, from coordinate 983 downwards.
CACCAAGTCGCGCACCGCACGATCGACCGGCACCACTTGGGCCTCGACCACCTCGCGGGCCGAGATCGCCTTGGTCTCGGCTTCGTAGAGATGAGTGAGAGCCGATTCGCGAGCGACCGAACGTGGATCGTCGCCACCGGAACGTCGGCTCATCTCAGACTCGGGTGATGTATTCGCCGGAGCGGGTGTCGACCTTGACCTTGTCACCGATGTTCACGAAGAGCGGTACCTGGATCACCTTGCCGGTTTCGAGCTCGGCGGGTTTACGGGCACCCGACACGCGATCACCTTGAATGCCGGGTTCGGTGTTGGCGATGGTCAGCTCGACCGCCGCCGGAATCTCCACCGAGACGATCTCTCCGTTGTGGATGGCGATGATGGCCACCATCGACTCGATCATGTAGTCGCCGGCCTCCCCAAGGGCCACCGGGGACACGGTCATTTGGTCGTAGGTCTCGGTGTCCATGAAGACGTAGTCGTCCCCGTCGCGGTAGAGAAACTGCATGTCCTTCTTTTCGAGGATGGCCTGTTCGACGCGGATGCCCGCGTTGAACGTCTTGTCGAAGACGTTGCCGGTCCGAAGATTTCGCAACTTCGTGCGCACGAACGCGCCACCCTTGCCCGGCTTGACGTGCTGAAATTCGACGACCTGGAACAGGCCGTTGTCGAGTTCCAGCGTGATTCCATTTTTGAGGTCGTTCGTCGTTATCGCGGGCATTTCGGATCCTTCGGGGAGTTGGTGAGAATGTCGTGGGACTCCGCGGTCACGAGGACCAGGTCCTCGATTCGCATTCCTCCGACTCCCCCACGATAGAGCCCGGGTTCGATCGTCACGACGTCTCCGGGCATCAAAACCGCATCCGATGAGCCGTTGAGGAAGGGATTCTCATGGATTTGCAGGCCCACACCGTGACCGAGTCCATGGGAGAACAACTCTTCGAGACCCTCTCTTTTCAGCACACTGCGACACACGGAATCGATGT
>RHCK01000070.1 GCA_010030605.1 Acidimicrobiia bacterium | reverse complement strand
CCGTCCCGGAACCTTCAGTCGCGTGGCCGGAGTTCTGGCGTTGCATGGCCTCGGAGTGTTGGGTGCTCAGGCCCATTCCGACGAGCAGGGAATGGCCGCATCACAGTTCCGTGTCGTGGTCCCGTCGCATGGTCCCATCGAGTGGGGTCCCATCGTCACCAACCTCGAACGAGCGCTGCGCGGCCAGTTGGCCATCGAATATCGATTGGCCGAACGCGCCAAGACGTATCGACGCAAACGTCGCTCGGCTGGTGAACTTGCACCGCCACGCGTGACCTTTTTCGACGAAGCATCCTCGAACGCCACCGTCATCGAGGTGCGAGCTCCCGATCAGCACGGCATCCTGCACCGTGTCACCAAGGCAATGGCCGAAGTGGGTCTCGACATTCGCCATGCATCGGTGCAGACCATCGGTGATGAGGTGGTGGACGCGTTCTACGTTCGCACGTCGAGTGGCGAGAAGTTGGTCGATTCGTTCCATCGTCAGGAAGTGGAACGCGCCATCCTCTTCACGCTCGCCTCGTGACGCACTAGGTTCTGCGCATGTCCGACGCGACGCCCGCCGACTTCACCCGCGACTTGGTGCGATGGAGTGAAACGTTGGCCGGAATCGCGCGCACGGGAATGGGCTTCACGGAAAGCCTGTACGAGCGCGAACGATACGAGGAGATCCTGCACGTTGCCGCCGACATCAAGGCCGCAGCCGACGAGGCCCTCGAGGTGCGCCGAGAACAGGATCACTTCGTGCAGGAGTGGATGGAGTCGGTGGGCGAAGGGGTGCCCGGATACGTGACACCGAAGGTTGCCATTGGCGCAATTGTGGGCGACGATGAGGGGCGTATCTTGCTGGTGAAGCGTCCCGACTCGGGCGTGTGGTTGTATCCCACCGGCTGGGCCGACGTCGGATATTCACCGAGCGAAGTGGCGGTGAAGGAAGTACTCGAGGAGACCGGCATCGAATGCGAACCCGTGCAATTGCTCGGGGTGGTCGATGGTCAACGCATGGGATTCAGTCGTTTCGGGATGTACATGTTGCTCTTCCATTGCCGAGCAGTCGGAGGCGCCTTGGTCGGTCATCCATTGGAGACGGCCGATGTTGGTTGGTTCGATCTGCGCGCGTTACCCGAGCCGGCGGCGGGTGCCCAATGGTGGGGACCCATGGCGGCCGCGGCGATCGAGGGACGCTCCGGTTCGGCCACATTCGACGCACCGCGCAATCCGGTGTGGCGCGCCGGTGAATGACGTCAGTCGTCGTGCTGACTACGCAGGAATTGCTCGACCTCTTCGAGGAACGCTTCGCTGTCGAGCGATTCCTCGGTGATGGGTCCACCCACGATGTCGGATGACGGCTCCGAAGGTGTCATGTCGTCGTCATCGTCGGACTCGTCGTAGGAATACTCGTCCTCTTCGTAGTCGTCTTCGTCGTCCATGTTCTCGAGGCGTTCGAGGTACGACGCCATGGACGGATCATTTTCGATGATCTGATCGATGGCGGCTTCGTATTCGTCGTACTGCTCGTCGAGCACTGCGGTCGGCGCATCGCATCCGACGATCTCGGCCAAACGATCGATGAGAGCCGCGGCCGCCTTGGGCGATGGGAGCTGTGCGGCGTACGCGGGTACCGCGGCCCACAGCGATGCAGAGGAGAGTCCGGCGCGTTGCGCCGAGTCGTTGAGCACACCGACGATGCCGGTCGGTCCTTCGTATCGGCTTCGCTGCAGATCGTGGGCGTCGATCATGTCTTGGTCGACGGCGGTACCGAGAACCTGCGTGGGATGCCGGTGCGGAACGTCGGCGAGCAATGCACCGAGCGAGATGAGGCTCTGTGCTTGATACGTCTGAGCGACACCGATGATCTGCTTGCAGAACAATTTCCACCGCAGTGCCGGCTCGGGACCGAGGACGAGGATGAGATCCTGATCGTTGCTGCTGACCGACCACATACTGACCGTGGGCCACACGATGTGACGGTTCGATGCGTCCGAGAGACGAACGTGCGGGCGGATGGTGGCGAAGTCGGTGAACTCTTCGGGATCGATCTCGGCGAGTGGTGCGGCGCCGAGACGTTCGATGAGCGTCTTCAACGCCATGCTGGCGGCGTCGGCCGCGTCGTTCCATCCGGTGAAGGCGGCGATCACATGAGGCCGTCGAAGTTCCGGCCGGCGAATCCAACGAACGTGTTCCAGATCAGCCATCGACTCGTACGCTACCGCCGAAAAAGAGGTTGGTAAATCGGCAATTCACACCGAAGTCGAATGTTCACAGTGTCGGGCGAACAATGAATTGTGCGAATCCACCCTCACCAGAAACCTCGTCCACCAGGTTGCTCTCGTACACGTCGTTCGGACCTTGCATGAGGTCGTACTCGGTGGCACCCTCGGGGGTGGTGACGAGTGTCCATGCCTGTCGCTTGTAGACGAGATTTTGCGGATCGAGGCGATGCGCTTCCTTCCACCACGCCACGGCGGCATCGGTATGACCGTGACGTCGAAGGTGTTCACCCAACTCGAAGCACGCGGTGGCCCGAGCTCGATCGTCGGAGTGCGGTCGACTGCGTTCGATGACTTCATCGGGCGCCATGGCGTACTTCGACGCGGCGCCGTTTCGAACCCAGTCGAGGATCGCGGCTCGGTAGGCCTCGGCGTCGTCGGGAATGGCCTTCACCGCGTGCATGACTTTGCTGAGTTGTTCGGGAAGACCCTCGGGGATCTCCATGTCGCGCAACGGGCTGCGTTCGATGGACGCGGCCTCGGCGGGGCGAACCAGCGTTCCGTTCTCGTCGATCCAGACCGCCATCGGAATGTTGGTGAACCCGAAGAGCGCATTCGTGGCGTGGGTGGTGTCGATGAGACTGGGATGCGTGGCTTGCGCCGCGTCATGCCACGGCCGTGCGAGTTCGATGTCGATGTCGAGTGCGACGGTCACCACGGTGGCTCCCAGTGCTTCGATTTCGGCGTGCAGTGCCTGCCACCCGGGCAGACTCGAACGACATCCTCAATAACTGGACCACGCCAACAAGATGACCTTCTTGCCGCGCAGTGACGACAGGTGGAAGGGCTTCTTGTCGAACGTGAGCAATTCCGGATCGGCCGCCACCGCGGTGGTGAGTGCTCGGCCGCCGAGTGTCGCGCTGCCGAGGGCCCACACTCCGTGATCGGAGTCGTGCACCAGAGGCATGCCCAATCGATCGGCGGCGATGCTGACATCGAGCGCCCCATCGGCACCGAGGGCTCCGGGTGCGGGAACGCAGACCTCACCGCGACACAAACCTTCGGGTTTCGGTTCCCAGCCGGTGCTGGCGTGGAAAGCGGCGGCGGATGTGCGCAGTTCGGTGAGGATCACGGTGTCAGTCTGCCACGGTCGCCGAACGATGTGAACACTCGATCATCGTTTGCTGGCCGCGGCCGCGAGTTCGTGGGGCCCGGCGGACGGATAGCCCTTGAACTGGCGCACCGTGTCGGACCACGGACCGAGCATGGCGATCAATCGTTCGAAGTCGTCACCGATCGTTTCGAGCATCCCGAGCATCTGCCGGTCGGTGTCCACCTCGATGCGTTCGCGAACGTTGCGTCCCTCTTCGGTGAAGGCTCCATCATGGATGAGTCCGCGCGATTCCAATCGTTCGATGGCTGCCGCGAAATCGTCCTCGGACCAGGCGCGTGTGCGACTGTACGACTTGAGGGGCAGACCCCAGTACAGCTCGGTGAGCAATCCAATTTCGGTGGCGTCGAGCCCGGCCGAGATCCATGCGGCCGTGTGCGCATCTCCGCGATACTCGCGCAACATGTCGCCGTAGTGCCAGCAGGCGCCCAGATCGGATGTGGGTACCTGCTGACTGAGTGTTCCGGCGAACAGTGGACGGCCTTCGGGTCTCAACACCGAAACCGCACGTTCGAGAATCTTTCGCGCCTGCGAGACCCCTCCTGGTTTTGCTCCGAGAATTCTTTCCAATTGAGCGATCGCACCATCACGCCGGGCGGCGCAAATGGTGGTGGCATCGGTGATGGACCAACCCGCCGCCACGGATGGGATCACCGCGGCCGGGTTGAACACGGCGAAGGCCGCCGCGACAACTTCGCCGGGAACCTGACCCATCAATGATCCGCGACTGGTGAAGTACGCGATGCCTTCGGGCAACGCGACACCGTTCATGTCGCCGGGACTTGGTTGAAAGCCGAGTGCGACATAATTCGCGTGGCACTCGGGGGAGAAGTACACCTGACCGACGAACGGCTCCAATGCGGCACCGAGCGCGCGTGCCTTTGTTTGAAGTTCGGCGTGATCGTTGATGCGAGTCATGGGGCAACCGTAGAAGGTCGGTTGCCTAGACTCGTGACCGTGGCAGTCAACATCGAGATTTGTTCGACGGTCGACGATGAAGTCGTCGCGGCGTTCGAGGTGCTGATCCCGCAACTGTCGTCGTCGAACCCACCACCGAGTCGCGATGCGCTGCAGAAGCTCGTCGAATCGGAGGCGTCGACCTTGTTCATCGCCCGTTTGGATGGACGCATCGTCGGATCACTCACGTTGGCCATGTTCCGCATCCCCACCGGCGTTCGGGCCTGGATCGAGGACGTCGTGGTTGATGGGACCGCACGAGGACATGGAGTCGGCGAGGCACTCAATCGTGCGGCTCTCGATCACGCCCGAACCAATGGAGCGATCACGGTCGACCTCACCTCACGACCCTCACGGGAAGCGGCGAATCGTCTGTATCAGCGGATGGGTTTCGTGCTTCGCGAATCGAACCTGTATCGCTACCAACTCTGACGGAATCACGCGTCTTGAATGGCGGCGTGCATTTCCCAGATCATGATCTCCGACGACGACAGAGCGGTGATGCGGTGACCACCCTCACCCGTCAGGCGCACCGCGTCGCCGGCGGTCAACGATCCGGCCACTTCCATGTCGACCTCTCCCCGGGGGATGAACACGTGCGAGAACGGAGCGTCGGGAACGACGACGGATTCGCCCGGTGACAGTCGCGCCACGTGCAGTGCGGCGAAACGATTGCGAATGCGAATGGCAGTACGGTCGCGGTGTTGTTCCATGCCTGACGCGACGACCGCAAGACGCCCAGACAAGTGAGACGAATCCAACTCGACTTGTTCGTATCCGGGATCGATGCCGGACTCATCGGGAACCACCCACATCTGCACAAAGTGCACCGGCGATTCGTGTCGTTCGCCGACACCGTGACGCCACGCATCGTTTTTCTCCGAATGCAAGATGCCAGTCCCGGCACTCATTCGTTGCGCGAGACCGGGATAGATGACACCGCTGTTTCCGATCGAGTCCTGGTGGACCAGCGATCCATCGAGCACCCACGTGACGATCTCCATGTCGCGATGGGGATGAGTGTCGAAACCCGCGCCGGGCGCCACCGTGTCGTCGTTGTTCACCAACAGCACCCCGTGATGGGTGTTGTCCGGATCCCAGTGATTGCTGAACGAGAATGAATGGCGCGAGTCGAGCCAACCGATGCGCGTGAGAGGTCGGTCGTTGGCGCGTCTCACGTCGACGAGGGGTGTGGAGTTCGCGGGCACGCGGTCAGCGTAGAACCGAAGTCCGATTATCGTGAGGTCATGCCAAAGGTAAATAAAGGACGTTTCACTGCCGATGCCGGATCAGATGGGAAGGTGTTGTTTCTGATCGGCATGCGCATCAACTCTTTGTGGCGCGTGTGGAAATGGTTGCCCGTCTTCGTCGCCATGCCGCGAATGTTGGTCGAATTACAGAAACATCGCGAACTTGGGATGGTGGGCAAGCCACGCACGTTTCTGTCGGGTCGCACGATCCTGGTGTGGCAGTACTGGGAGTCATTCGACAAATTGGCGGATTATTCGCGTTCGACGAACAACGCGCATCTCCCCGCGTGGCGATCTTTCAACAGAAAGGTTCGTGACAACGGCACGGTCGGCATCTTCCACGAAACGATTCTTCTGTCCGACGCCACGGTCGAAACGGTCTACGGGAACATGCCGGACTTCGGGCTCGCAACGGTGACCGGAGTGGTGCCAGCAGCGAAGCGGGGGCAGTCGGCTCGCAGTCGAATGACCGGAAACGATTCCGAGGCGCCGGCCGTCGACCCGTACTGACGCTCGGTGAAGTTGGTGAAGGCACCGGGTCCTTGCGAGTATGTACGGGCACAATTGGTCGGGAGCGAGAGCAACATGACGAACACATCCGGATCGGGACATCTGTCGCCCGAGGAGATTCGCGAGAAGTATCGCATCGAGCGCGAGAAGCGTTTGCGCGCCGACGGCACCCGACAGTTCAAGGCGATCACGGGCGAATTCGCCGACTTCGACCGCGACCCGTTCTCCGATCCGAACTTTACGCGTCCGGCGGTCACCGAAGAGGTCGAGGTGGTCATCGTGGGCGCCGGTTTCGGCGGAATGCTGGCGGCGTACAACCTGCAGAAGGCCGGCATCACCAATTTCCGGATGATCGACCTGGCCGGCGACTTCGGTGGCACGTGGTACTGGAATCGCTATCCCAACTGTGCGTGCGACGTGGAGTCGTACGTGTATCTGCCGTTGCTCGAAGAGACGGGCTACATGCCCACCGAGAAGTACGTGAAGGCCTACGAGATTTTTGCTTACTGCCAACTTCTCGGCCGAACGCTCGACCTCTATCCGAGAGCGTTGTTCCAGACCGAGGTCGACGACATGCGATGGGACGACACCACGCAGCGTTGGCACACCATCACCAGCAGGGGCGACGACCTCACGTCGAAGTTCGTGATCATCGCCGGTGGTGTGTTGCACCGACCCAAGCTTCCGGCCGTGGAGGGCATCCACAAGTTCAAGGGTCGCGCGTTCCACACCAGTCGTTGGGATTACTCCTACACCGGTGGCAGTCCGACCGAATTCATGGACAAACTCGCCGACAAGCGAGTGGCCATCATCGGAACGGGTGCCACCGCGGTGCAGGCCGTGCCGAAGTTGGCCGAAGCGTGCAAGGAGTTGTACGTCTTCCAACGCACTCCGGCTTTGGTTGGTAAGCGCAACAACAAGCCCACCGACCCCGAGTGGTTCGCCAGCCTGAAGCCGGGTTGGCAGGCCGAACGAATCAAGAACTTCACCTTGGCCATCACGGGATCCCAGCCCGAGGTCGACATGGTCGCCGACGAGTGGACGAAGTTGTTCTGGGTCGACACACGCAAGTTGCCCGACGACGAACAAGAAGCGATCGAACTCGAGAAGGTCGACTTCGACAACGTGCAGAAGATTCGTGATCACATCGCGAACGTGATCACCGATCAGGAACTGGCCAAGAAGCTGATGCCCTGGTACAGCCAAGCATGCAAGCGTCCGTGTTTCCATGACGAGTATCTGCCAGCGTTCAACCGTTCGAACGTGCACCTGGTCGACACCGACGGAAAGGGAATTCACGAACTGGGAGAGAACGGTCCGATCTTCGAGGGTCGTGAATACCCGGTCGATCTGCTCATCTACGCCTCGGGCTACGAAGTGACCAACGACTATCACGAGCGCCTCGGATTCGATCCCAAAGGTCGCGGCGGCACACCGTTGTCGGTGGCGTGGGCCGATGGTCCGTCGACGTTGCAGGGAGTTCTCACACGGGGATTCCCGAACATGTTGATGATCAGCACGGTTCAAGGAGCTCAGGCCACGAACTTCCTGCATTCCATCAGCACCGTGGCTGAACACGTGGCGTGGATCATCGCCAAGGCCAAGGCCGACGGCATCGCGACGATGGAACCCGTGGACGCG
>RHCK01000069.1 GCA_010030605.1 Acidimicrobiia bacterium | reverse complement strand
GGCTACGCGTCGATGGGTTTGCCCGTGCCCGAAACCGTCGACGAAGTCGCGCGTGTCGCGCGCGAACTGAACGAAAAGGGAGCCGGACCGGTCAACATGACGGCGCCACCATTGATGCACGGAACGGCCATGTTCCTCGCATTCTCGACGTTCGTTCTCGGCGGAACCGTCGTGCTGTTGGCCGGCCGTCGATTCGACGCGGCCGAGTTGTTGCGTTTGGTGCAACGCGAGCGCGTGACCCAACTGTCCATCGTTGGCGACGCGTTCGCTCGACCGATCGTCGACGAGCTGGAACGTGCCGAGGGCGCGGGGACGGCCTACGACCTGTCCAGTTTGGCGCGCATCGTTTCCACCGGTGCCACGTTGTCGGCGGAAATGAAACGAGCCCTCATGAAGCGGGCGGGCAACGCGTTGATCCTCGACATGATCGGTGCGTCCGAAGGCGGACCGTTCGCGGTGGCCATGACCATGCCGGGTCAGGACCCGGTGAGCACCGCTCAATTCATGGCCACACCGAACACGGTGTTGTTGGACGAAGCCACCGGAGAGAAGATTCCCTTCGGCAGCGGTCGTGCGGGTGTACTGGCGGCGTCCGGGGCCATGCCCGATGGGTATTTCGGCGATCCCGACAAGACCGCTCGCACGTTCCGAACGATCGACGGCGTGCGCTACACCGTCCCCGGTGATTACGCCGAGATCGACGCCGATGGCACCGTGCACCTGCGCGGTCGAGGCTCGGTGTGCATCAACACTGGCGGCGAAAAGGTGTACCCGGAAGAAGTCGAAGTGGCGGGTCGGAGCCATCCAGCCGTGCTCGACTGTGTCGCCGTCGGACTACCCAACGAGCGATTCGGGGAAACCGTGTGTCTGGTCGCCTCTCGCGTGCCGGGGCGTGACGTCGACGAACAAACGGTGATCGAGCACATCAAGGGTGAGATCGCCACGTACAAGGCGCCACGCAAGGTGATCTTCGTCGATCAGGTGTATCGAAGCCCGTCGGGCAAAGCCGACTATCGCTGGGCGAAGGAAACCGCGATCTCGGCCGGTTGAAATCCGGCGCGTCGAACTCTCGCCGGACAACTCAGTCGAAGTTGGCGCTGGCCTTGAAGTCGGGTCCGTACACCGGCGCGGTCTTGTCGATGCGCAACTTGCGGCTGACCGCGGACTTCAGACCGTAACGACCGAGCATCTCGCGCATGTTGTGATAGTTCGGGTGATCGAAGTGAGCGGCGAGCGACGCCTCGTCGGCCCACAGTTCGTAGACCTGAATGTGATCGGGCACGCACGGGTCGGCGGCGAAGCAGTACACCAAGCAGCCGGGTTCCTCGTCGCGAGTGGCCTTTTGGTACTTGGCCGACTCGGCGACGGCGGCATCGCGAACGCTGGCGTCGTTCAGGGTGATGGAGGCTTCGATGGCGATCAGGCTCATGTTCCGACTGTAGGCGTTCGCCCCGACTCGAACCGCTGTCGTAGTGTCGAGGTGGTTCCGACGGGGGAGGGCACATGTTCGCGGCATTGATCACCGGTAAGGGTTCGCTCGAGATGGTGGAGTTTCCCGACCCGTCTCCGGCCGCGAACGGCGTGGTCGTCGACATCGCGTTCTGCGGAATCTGCGGAACGGACATTCACGCCTACCAGAACGGTCAGCCGTACAACCCGGCGATCTGCGGTCATGAATGGACGGGAACCCTCTCGGCGGTGGGTGCCGAGGTGAAAGGCCTCTCCGACGGCGATCGAGTGGTGGTGGCGGTGGCACCGGCGTGTGGTCGATGTGCCCCGTGCCGCGCCGGGCAAGCCGATCGGTGCATGGTGTCGTTCCTTTCGGCGCTTGGTCGTGAACCGGGTTCGCCACCTCATGGCGGTTTCGCTCCGCGCATCGCCGTGGCGGCCTCGCGCGTGGTGAAGGCCCACGCGGGATTGTCGGATGAACAGGCGGCACAGGTGGAACCGACCACCGTTGCCTTTCACGCTGTTCGCCGCAGCGGTATTCGCCTCGGCGACATCGCGGTCGTGCAAGGCGCCGGGCCCATCGGACTCGGAACCATGCAGTGGGTGAAGGCTGCCGGCGCTGGCGTGGTCGTGGTGGTCGAGCCCAACGAGCAACGTCGCTCACTGGCGGCCGAACTCGGAGCGCATCACTGCGTCGAGCCGGGAGCTGCCGCGGACGAGTTGGTGAAAGAACTCACCCACGGCTTGGGAGCTGACATCGTGTACGAGTGCGTCGGTCGACCGTTCGCCGTGCAAAGCGCCGTCGATTTGGCGCGTCGCGGAGGTTCGATGTGTCTGATCGGATTGGCCGATCAGGACGCGCCGATCTCACCGAGCAGTTGGTTGATCAAGGAGATTCAGGTGTCGTCGGCTCTGGCGTACAACCACGAGGAATTCGACATGGTGATGGGCATGATCGCCGACGGTCGTTTCCGCACCGAGCCGCTTCACTCCTCGACCGTGAGCTTGGGAGATCTCGACGCCGCGCTCGCCGATCTCGCGAGTGGAGTGTCGACGCAGACCAAGGTGTTGGTCGACCCACGTTTGTGAGTCGAATCAGGCCTTTTCCTTGATTCCCGCCTCGCGCATGATGGCGGCATCCTGCTGGTGGAACCTTCCGCTTCCGCCGAGGGTGGTCTGGCCGGCATCGACGACCAAGGTGTGTCCGGTCACGTAACGAGCCTCGTCGCTGGCGAGGTACACCGCGGCGTTGGCGATGTCGACGGGAAGACCCGCGATTCCGAGCAACGATCCCGACGTGATGTGCTTGGTGGCCAACTCGGTGGCGGTGTGATCGCCGGTGATGACCGCCGAGGTCATGGCGGTGACGGTGTTGCCCGGTGAGATGGCGTTCACGCGCACTCCGCTCTGAGCGACTTCCGACGCCACGGATTTCGTGAGTCCGATCACGGCGTGCTTGCACGCGGTGTAGCAATGCGGTCCGAGTCCTCCGAGGATTCCGGCGGTGCTGGAGGTCGAGATGATGACGCCGGAGTTTTGCGGGATCATGACTCGGGTGGCGTGCTTCATGCCGAAAAAGACGCTGTTCAGATCCACGGCCACGGTTCGATTCCATTGATCCGCCGACGTCTCGGCGATGCGTCCCACCGCGCCGACGATGCCGGCGTTGTTGAACATGATGTCGAGCCGACCGAATTCGGACACCGCGAGATCGACGGCGGCGGCCACCTGGCTCTCGTCGGTCACGTCGCAGTGGATGAAGCGGGTGTTCGAACCCAACTCGGCGGCCAACGCGCGTCCGCGATCGTCTTGTACGTCGGCCATGACGACCTTGGCGCCCTCTTCCACGAATCGACGCACCGTTCCTTCACCGATGCCGCTCGCGGCTCCGGTGACGACGGCAACCTTGCCCGCGAGACGTCCGTTGGATGACATGTGTTCCCCCTCGTTCGAGCCCGATCACCATGTGCGATGCTGGGCGCGTGCCCCAACCTAATCCGCGCACCCTGGCCGCCGAAGAGTTGATCCTCAGTCACTTCAGTTTGGCGCCGATGCACCCCATCGAGGAGCGGGTTCGCTTGGCGGCGACGAACGGTTTCGCGGGCATCGGCCTCTACGTTGGTCAGTACATCGAACTCGAAAAGCAGGGGCTCGCCGATGGTTACCTGCAGGAATTGTTGGCGGAGAACGATGTGTGCCTCGCCGAGATCGAGGTGGTCGGCGGTCTGGGCATCGACGGTTCCGGGGGAGACAAAGCCGCGACCTTCGAGGCCGCCGCATGGCGAATGGCCGATCGATTCGGTTGCCGCTATTTGCAAGTCATCGGGCCGGCGGGTGAGCGGACCGGGGCCGCGAAGGCGTTCGCCGCGTTGTGTGATCGCGCGGCCGACCACGGGTTGGTGCTCGGTCTCGAGTTCCTCCCGTTCAACGACATTTACTCGGCGGCCGATGCGCGGCGGATCGTGGAGGACGCGGATCGGCCGAACGGCGGAGTGTGCGTCGACATTTGGCACCACGAACGAGGTGCTCGGGACATGGAGATGTTGCACGCCTTACCCGGTGAGCTCATCACCGGTGTGCAGATGAACGATGGACCGATCGTGCCCGAGATCGACGACTACTACACCGACTGTTTGGCCAATCGTCGCGCTCCGGGCGACGGAGAGTTCGACATCGCCGGAGTCGTCGAGGTTCTTCGAGCCTCCGGATGTTCCATTCCGTGGTCGATCGAAGCACCGAGTCGATCGGGTTGGGCGGAGCCGACGGCTCATGTCGCTCGGCTCGCGGCTGGTATGCGAAAGTTCCTCGCATGAGCGACGAGATTTCCCTGGGCACCGAATATCGCAACGCGCGTCTGCGCATGCAGGCGTTGGCATCCGAATTGAGCGACGCCGACGCCGAACGCGTGGTCGGTGCGTGCCCCGAATGGACCGTGAAGGATCTCTTCTCGCACGTGACCGGCATCGCCACCGATCTCGGTTCGGGGAAGCGTCCGAGTGGCGACACCCAAGCATGGGTCGACGCCCAAGTCGCTGATCGGCGTTCGCGCTCGCTCGAGAGCGTGGTCGCGGAATGGAACGAGAACGCCCCCGCCTTCGAGTCGATGATCGACGCCGCACCTCAAGCACTCTGGACCTTGACGTACGACACCGTGGTTCACGAACACGACTTGTTCACCGCGGTCGGTCGTCGAGGCGCGCGGGATTCGTCGGGCGTCGCGCGTTCGGCGGTACTGGGGCTCAAGTTGGTGAAGGGCGACCTGCGTGCCAAGGAACTCCCGGCGTTTCGCGCGATCATCGACGGAGTGGAGCACGTGGTCGGCGAAGGCGAGCCCGTCTTGACCTTGACCGCCACGGCGTTCGAAACGTTGCGCCTGCTCGGTAGTCGACGAACCTTGGCCGAGATGCGTTCGGCCGACTTTTCCGGCGACCTCGACGCAATGTTGTCCGGCATCGTTCACATGGATCTCCCCGAAGTGAGTCTGGGAGAGACCAGCCTCTAGGATCGTCGCGTCGTCCCACCGTCGTCGGTGGCAGATCAGGGGGTAGTCATGGGTCAATTCACCGGCAAGACGGTTCTCATCACCGGCGCTTCGTACGGATTGGGCGAAGGTTTCGCCGAAGGTTTCGCCAAGGAGGGCGCCGACCTCATCTTGACCGCTCGTAGCAAGGACATGCTCGAAGCCGTGGCCGCTCGTTGTCGCGCGCTCGGCTCGAAGGTGACCGTGGCCCCCGGAGACGTGGCGATCGAAGAGGACGTGATCCGCGTCGTCAAGACCGGCATCGCCGAGCACGGCAAGATCGACGCGCTCATCAACAACGCCGGCGTGAGCGACATGCGCGGAATTGCTCCCGAGCAATACGACATGCAGACCTGGAACTGGATTCTTTCGATCGACCTGAACGGCGCGTTCATGTACATGCGCGAGGTCGGCCGTCACATGCTCGAGCGTCAGAGCGGCAACATCGTCAACATCTGTTCGATCATGGGAAGCGGCGCGAACGAGATGAACATCATCGCGTACACCGCGGCCAAGGGTGCGCTGCGAAATCTCACTCAGCAGCTCGGCTGCGAATGGGCCGATCGTGGGGTGCGCGTCAACGCGGTCTCGCCCGGCTTCATCATCACCGAAATGGTGCGTCCGGCGCTCGAGGGAATGGGCATGGACAAGTGGATCGCCAGCCGCACGCCAATGCGACGCATTGGTGAGTTGCACGAGATCGTTGCGCCGGTGATGTTCCTCGCCTCCGACGCCGCCAGCTACATCACCGGTCACGACTTGCTGGTGGACGGCGGAACCAACGCCAGCAACGGCACGTACCAGATTCCGCCGATTCACCATGAGTGGAACAAGGACACCGCCCCGAAGGTGGGCGCTGGCTATCCGGGAGTTCAGCCTCGTCCCGACTGGTACCAGGTCATGGAGATGGGCATCCCGGGTCTGCACTACCCGCTTCCCGAGGCCTGACCGACGTTCGGATTCGTCAGATCAAGAGGTCGGCGACACGGTGATCGCGCATCGCTGATTGCGCACGCTTGATCACTTCGGTCCACAAAGCCATGGCGCGCTCGCTCGATGAGTCGAGGGTGCCGACGGCGTAGACCGGGATGATCCAACCGTAGAGAACGCCGACGCGATAATCCTCGGTGAGTTGGGCGAGGGAATAGTCGTCGACACCACGCGCCACGAGTTCGGAGTGGTACGTGCGGAGAAGTGACTCCTCCTCTTGTTTGCGAATGTCGACGGGCACGCTCTGGCTGATGAAGTAACCGAGGTCGAAGGCACCGCCGCCCTTGCTGCACGCTTGGAAGTCGATCATCCACACGTCATCGTTCGGTCCGAAGAACAGGTTGTCGAGTCGGTAATCGAAGTGAACGATGGTGGTGGGCATCGCGGCGAAACGATCGAGCAACTGATGCACGTTGTCGGCGAATCGTTCCATGACCGGAACCATGTCGGCGTCGACGGCATGGGCGAACACCTGGAGGAATCCGGGGAGCGACGCGCGATAGATCTCGCTACCGATCTTCATTCCCTCGGCGTTGATCTCGGGCATCCACGCGATGCGGTCGAGGTCCGGTGACTTCCAGAAACGAGCGTGAAAGCGCGCCAGCGCCTTCACTGCTGCGTGCGCTTCGGAGGCGTTCACGCCGACGGATTGATCGCCCACCCGCAGATGTCCGAGATCCTGCAGGACCAACACGTAATCGTCGGTGTCGAAATTCGCCATGACACTGTGGGAGCGCGGGACCACGTCGAGCATGGGGGCCACGTCGAGGTAGAACCGGGCCTCGCGCTCGAACACTCGGGCCGGGCCGAGCAATCCGCGCACGTGGGCGTCCTGGGTGGGGATCTTGCAGATGACGGTCGCCGGACCCGAGCCACCGGCGTAGGTGACGTTCAGTCGACCAACTTCGCCCATGAACCCGATGCCAGCACCCATGTTGCTGACGTTCACCGTGGACACTTCGGTGTTCGCGTCGATGGCCCCGCCGTGGCGCAGTGCCGTGGTGAGCCATTCGGCGTCGATGGATGCGGTGGAGGTGGGTAGTGCGGTCATGAGTTCTCCTGACGTCGGGGCGACGCGGTGAAGCGTCCGGGGGGAAAGGCGTTCACGACGCGTTCGATGGCGTCCCAGTCGTGAGTGAGTGCACGATGAGCGATGCGCCAGTCGCCGTCGCGGCATTCGAAACGATCGAAGTATCGACCGCAGAACTTCTCGAGGTACTCGCCCTCGTCGTCGCGGCATCGGTGCCACGCCAACACCTGCGTTTCGACCTCGGCGGACGTGGTCGAGGTGAAGACAATGTGGGGAGGATTGCAGAAGTGGGTGGTCGAGATGGCGTGTCGACGGAGCTTCTCGGTGGCCAGGCGCGCGAACTCGACGCCGGGCCCGACGAACGAACCGTGGTCATCGGTGGCGTCGGGGTGATAGACGGACGCCACCAGGTCGGCGTCGCACCGGTCGATTCCGCGGCAGTAGTCGAGCAGACAACGTTGGATGGCCAAAGTGGCGGCATGGGCCGCTTCGGCGGACAGAGGTCCGCGAGCGTCGGAAACGGTGGTCACCGCAGGCAGAGTAGTGCCCGAGGGGAACAACTTTCGCCGGGTAAGTTTCCGACCGAGGTCGTTCACTAAGGTCGGATGACCGAAGCGGATCGGTCCCGATCCGAATCGATGAACGACGGCACCACGGGGTGCAAAGGGGGAGTCATGGCGCAGGTTCCGGTGACCGAGGGTGTGTTCACGTGGCCGTCGGACAGCCCGCAGTTGATCGGGAGTCGTTGTGTCGCCTGTGGCAACCACATGTTCCCCGTGCAGCAGGGTTGCCCGAAGTGCACCGCGGCCGAG
>RHCK01000068.1 GCA_010030605.1 Acidimicrobiia bacterium | reverse complement strand
CGCCACGATGCGACGCGGATCACCGAGTTCCGTCCATGCCGCGTGGACCGCCGCGCGATGCGAATCGTCGTGTCGCGAATCGGCCATGCGTCAGTTTCGCATCACCGTCATCGGGGGAGCGGTCAGGACGCGGCGCGGATACCGATGGGTGCGATGAGGCGGAAGCCGGCTTCGTGTCGCTCGTCTTCGCTCTCGCCACCCCACAAGCCGTATTCGTGGTTGGTGCGAGCGAAGTCGCGGCAGGTGTCGCGCACCCCGCAGCCTTCGCACACCGCGCGGGCCATGGCCTCGCGGCGTTCGCGAGCCTGTGGTCGCTCGGCGGTCGACGGGAAGAACAGGTGAGTCATGCCCCGACACGCGCCTTTGTTCATCCAGGCGTCGTCGGTCTGCTGACGAGTGATGACGATGTCCACGGCCGACACGGATCCCCCTTCAACCGGTGTCGCTGGTATCGACGCCGGAACTTCCCCTCGTTGGTCGATCCGACCCCCGGATCAACATCGCCAACCCTAGGGCTAACTAACCAGCCAGTCAATTAGATGTTGGGACCAAAAGCGGTCCGGTTCGAGCCCGAAACTCGACGACAGCGACCCGGGTCCGGCGCCTCAGGACAGGAAATGATCGAGTCCGGTCACCAGGCGTTCGACGTCGTCGGACTGAGTGTCCCAGGCGGTCATCCAGCGCACCTGACGACCCGCAGTGTCCCAATCGTAGAAATACGACCATTCCCGCAAGGCCTCGATCTGGTGCTGTTCGATGGCGGGGGAGAAGGTGGGGAACGTGCTGTTCACCTCGGGAGCGGACACCGACAGGTCCGATCGACCCACGAGACGCGAGTGAAGCAGGGACGCCATCTGGTTGGCGTGCGACGCGTTGCGGATCCAGAGGTCATCGTGCAACAGCGCGGAAAACTGCGCCGAGATGTAGCGAACCTTCGACGGCAATTGGGTGATCTGCTTGCGCACATAGCCGGCGTGGGAGGCCAAAGAACGATCGAGGAACACCACGGCCTCTCCGTACATCATTCCGTTCTTGGTGCCGCCGAA
Organism: Acidimicrobiia bacterium; assembly: GCA_010030605.1. GTDB lineage: Bacteria > Actinomycetota > Acidimicrobiia > Acidimicrobiales > Ilumatobacteraceae > Casp-actino8. The sequence continues at coordinate 6,774 of RHCK01000068.1, read as the reverse complement.
CGAGATCACATCCACTCCGATGTCGGTGGTGAACGAACGCAATGCTTCGCGCGTACCGCCCAAGGCGGCGGTGGCGTTGGCGATGCGCGCACCGTCGAGGTGCACGTACAAACCGAGATCGTGCGCCGCGTGGCAGAGCGCCTCGAGTTCGGCGACCGAGTACAGGGTGCCCCACTCCGTGCTTTGCGTGATGGACAGGATGCGGGGCTGCACATGGTGCACGACGCCGATCTGATGCCGCAAGGACTCGAGCTGCCGGGCGGAGAGCTTGCCGCTCGTCGCCGGAAGGTCGATCAACTTGGAGCCGAGGATTCGTTCGGGGGCGCCGGTCTCGTCGACATTGATGTGGGCACAATCGGTGCACACGACTGCCCCGCCGGGGGAGAGCGCACTGGCCAACCCGAGCACGTTCGCCCCAGTGCCGTTCCACACCATCAGCGTGACCGTGTCGCAGTCGAACAGTTCGTCGAAGTCGGCAACGGCACGTTCGGTCCACGGGTCGTCTCCATAGGCGACCGCATGGCCGTGGTTCGCCTCGGCGAGAGCCTCCATGACGCGCGGATGGACCGCCGCGTTGTTGTCGCTCGCGAACCGATGAAGTGGGGCGACCGGAACAACCATGATGCGAGTCTGTCGCGCGAGTGCGGGTGTCCCACACGTCGAACCCGTCGGTTGGCAGAATAACGTCATGACGAAATCAGTCCGAAGGGCAACGGTGCGGGGAGTCGAGGGTCCGCGCTGCCGTTGGTGTCGCCGAGTGCTACCCGAGCAATCCGGACCCGGTCGGCCGAAGGAGTTCTGTGCTCAGGCCTGCCGTCAATGGGACTGGGTGGCGCGTCAACGGGCCCGTGAATTGGCGATCAGCGAAAATGATCTCGTCGTGGCTCGGGCGGAGTTGGATCGTCTGTACGACGATCTGTACGTGCTGGCGTGCGCCGTCGAGGACACCGAGCGGGAGCTGTCGGCGACGCGCCACACGGCGGCCAGTCTGCGCGAGGCGTTGGATTGGTTGATGCAGGCGGCCCGACCTCTGAAGAACCGCACCTTGGGGCAATCGTCGAACTAGTCAGTCCTGGTGGTCGAATTAGATGGTCTTCGTGGCCAGAGGTCTCCGACCCCTATTGCCCATAATCTCCGTTATGACACATCAAGATCGCTGATCAGGACGGCCGTGATGCATGTGTCTCACCCATGGCACTCCCCGCGGGTTGCTTGCACGCGCTCGTCAGCGAACAGCCACGAGGTCGACAACGAAGACGAGGGTCTCGTTGCCTTTGATGACCCCGCCGGCGCCACGCGAGCCGTAGCCGAGGGCCGGGGGGATGGTGAGGCGACGTCGACCGCCGACCTTCATGCCGGCCACTCCCCTGTCCCAACCGCCGATGACCTCGCCGGCACCCAAGCGGAAGTCGAAGGTCTCGTTGCGGCTCCAGGACGAGTCGAACTCGCGCTGGGTGCTCCAGGCCACGCCGACGTAATGCATGACCGGACGACACCCCGGAGTTGCTTCAGCGCCGTCACCCACGACGAGGTCCTCGATGACGAGGTCGGTCGGCGGGTCTCCGGCGGGAATGGTGATGACGGGCTTGCTTGTTTCGGCCATTTGCGAACTGTAGGCGATCGTCGATCGGTCTCAGGATTCGACGGGCTTCTTCGGAGGCACGCACGATCCCTGAGCCACCGCGACCGGCTTCGACTCGTCGTCGGTGAACGCCACCACCTGACCGGTGATGAGTTTGCTTCCGACGCTCAGGATTCGTCCTCGGGCGTGAAGACGGGTTCCCTTGGCGGGACGCAGGAACCGAATCTGCATGTCGCTCGTGAGCATCATCATGTCGAGTCCGTACACCGACAGACAAGCGTAGAACAGCGCCGCGTCACAGGCCGCGAAGACGGTGGGTCCGCTGATGATGCGTCCCGGCCGTAGTTGCTTCTCGCCCACCTCCATGGTGGTCAAGACCATGCCGTATTCCATCTCGGTGACCATGTCGGAGGTGAGGCCGAGCATGTCCTGTCCGAACAGTTTGCGGAGATGGGCGTTCAGTTCGGTGGCCGTCACCAACGGTTCGCGTGTGGTCATGCGTCTACGGTAGTGATCATGGAACCCGATGATCGTGCTCGCGTCGTTCTGGAGGAGACACGAGCGGCCGGGCATGACGATGTGGCATGGAAGCAAGGTCGTGTTTTCTCGCTCGCCTACTACGGCGGACCTCAAGTGGAGTTGGTGGCCGAGCGCGCTCACGCGATGTACTCGTCGGCCAACGGTCTGAATGCCGACGCCTTCCCGAGTCTGAAGAGATTCCAGTCCGACGTGGTGGCCCGAGTCATCGAGTGGGTCGACGGCGGTGCTGAGGCCGCGGGCTTCATGACGAGCGGAGGAACGGAGAGCATTCTGATGGCGGTGAAGGCGGCGCGCGAACGTGGTCGTCGCGAGCGTGGCATCGACTCCCCCAACGTCGTCCTCCCGACCTCGGCGCATGCGGCGTTCGAGAAGGCCTGTTACTACTTCGGTCTCGAGTCACGGCGAGTCGCGGTGCGCGATGACTGGCGAGCCGATGTCGACGCCATGTCGCGCGCGGCCGACGAGAACACGGTGCTGTTCGTCGCGTCGGCTCCCCAGTATCCGCAAGGGGTGATCGACCCGATTCCCGAGATCGCCGCTCTCGCGAACGATCGTGGCGTGAATTGCCACGTCGACGCCTGCATGGGAGGTGTGACACTGGCGTACATGGCCCGCTCGGGCGAGTCCGTTCCGCCCTGGAATCTGTCCGTCCCGGGTGTCACCAGCATTTCGGTCGATCTGCACAAATACGGCTACACGGCCAAGGGTGCCTCGGTGATCGTTCATCGCAACAAGACACTGCGTTCGTATCAGACGTTCGTGACCGACAACTGGCTCGGTGGTGTCTATGGATCGTCGGGAGTGCTCGGCACCAAGAGCGGCGGACCGATGGCCGCGGCGTGGGCGGTCATGAGGTATCTCGGTGACGACGGTTATCGGTCTCTCACGGCGACCGCCCGTCGGACCGCACTGCGCCTGGCCGATGCCGTGGAGAGCATCGACGGTTTGGTGTTGAGAGCGCGCCCGGATTCCACCCTCGTCTCGTTCGGGTCGCGCGAACAGAACGGACCCGACATCTTCGCCGTCGCCGATGAGCTGTTCCGTCGTGGTTGGTACGTCGATCGTCAGGGCCCTCCCCCGTCGTTGCATTGCACCGTGAACGCGTCGCACGAAGGGACGATCGATGACTTCATCGCCGACGTGCGGGACGCCGTTCGTTTGGTCGGCGAGTCGGGCGGTCGAGGTCGCGAAGGTTCGTACGGAACCGTCGAGTAGTTCGGACCCCCGACCGGATCGTGGCGAGACTCCGGCGGGAGTGTCGGCGTTGTGATACGAATTCGTCATGAGCCTTCGTTTCGGAATCTTCATGCCACCGATGCACAAGACGGGTGTCAACCCGACGCTGGCGTTGCATCGCGACCTGCAACTTCTCGAGCACCTCGATCGGTTGGGATATCACGAAGCCTGGATCGGTGAACACCACTCGGCGGGAAGCGAATTGATCGCTTCACCGGAGGTGATGATCGCCGCGGCCGCGGAGCGCACGAAACACATCAAGTTGGGTACGGGCGTCAACTCGTTGCCGTATCACCATCCGTTCATGTTGGCCGATCGCATCGTGATGCTGGACCACCTCACCCGTGGTCGCATGATGTTCGGCGCCGGGCCGGGTCAACTCACCTCGGACGCCTACATGCTCGGTATCGACCCCATGACGCAACGTCCGCGCATGGAGCAGTCGCTCGACGTCATGATGCGTCTCTTTCGCGGTGAGACGGTGACGGAAAAAACCGACTGGTTCACCTGCCAAGAAGCGGTGCTTCAGGTGAAGCCGTACAGCGATTTCGACATCGCGGTCGCCTCATCGGTGTCGCCGTCGGGTTCGAAGTTGGCCGGCAAGTACGGAGTCGGGTTGATCTCGATCGCCGCCACCGAACCGGCGGCGTTTCAGATGCTCGACTACAACTTGAAGGTGTGGGAAGACGAAGCGGCGTTGCACGGTCACGTGGTCGATCGTTCCAAGGCCCGCCTGATGGGTCCGATGCACATCGCCGAGACCGTGGAACAGGCCAAGGAGAACTGCAAGTACGGCCTGCAATGGGTGTGGGATTACCTCAGCCACATCATCCCGGTCGGTGATCCGAGCGGTCCTCCCCCGCCCACGGACATCGACGAATTCGTTTACGAGGCGGTCAAAGCCGCACGATCCTGACGTCGTTGGTCACAAATACCGCCCGGTGTTCCGTTGGTTTCGGCCATGTGGACTATGGTCGGCGGTGTCGTTGAACCCGACCGGGAGAGTCACGGTGCCGCCAGCATCGGGACGCCGAAGGAGCAACCTCCCCGGAATCTCTCAGGCCACCGGACCGGACGGGTGAGACAACGCTGGAAAGTGGATTCCTCGGAATCCCGCCGACGGGGAAAGACCGCCGTGACGGTCGAAGCTCTCAGGCCCACTTCGGTGGAGAGACAGCGGGGGAAGCGAACCCGAACGTACCGGAGGCTTCCATGACCGCAGAGCACATGCCCACGTCCGATCCAATGTCGGATCTTTTGGGCCACGACGATTTCTTGTCGCGCCACATCGGCACATTGGACGACGAATCGACGCGCGAGATGTTGGCCACCATCGGCGTGCGATCGGTGGACGAGTTGATCGATGCGACGGTCCCGGAGTCGATTCGTTTGCGTGAGGATCTCGCGTTGGGTGAACCGATGTCGGAGCGCGACGTCACCGCCGAATTGCGTCGTCTCGCGTCGGCGAACAAACCCCGACGCAGCCTGATCGGTATGGGCTACACGGGAACCATCACACCACCCGTTCTGCGTCGCAACGTTCTCGAGAATCCGGCGTGGTACACGTCGTACACGCCGTACCAACCCGAAATCAGTCAGGGTCGACTCGAGGCTCTCGTGAATTTTCAGACGATGGTGACCGACCTCACCGGTTTGCCCATCGCCAATGCATCACTTCTCGACGAGGCCACGGCGGCGGCCGAAGCCATGACCATGGCGCGACGCACATCGAAGAAGACCGTGAACGCCTTCTTCGTCGACGCCGACACGCATCCGCAGACCATCGCGGTTCTCGCCACCCGTGCGGAACCCTTGGGCATCGATCTCGTGGTCGCCGAGCGTGACGGGGTGCTCGAAGGCGATTTCTTCGGCGCTCTCTTTTCGTATCCCACGTCCACGGGTTCGCTCGCCGACCCCCGACGCCACATCGCCGCGGCGAAAGATGCCGGCGTCGTCGTTGTCGTCGTGACCGATCCGTTGGCGTGCGTGCTGGTCGCATCGCCGGCCAGCCTCGGCGCCGACATCGCGGTCGGTTCGGCGCAGCGCTTCGGTGTGCCGATGGGTTTCGGCGGTCCGCACGCCGCGTTCATGGCGACAACGGACTCGATGGCGCGCAGCTTGCCCGGTCGTCTCGTCGGAGTGAGCACCGACACCGCCGGTCGACCCGCGTTGCGTCTGGCGTTGCAGACGCGCGAGCAACACATCCGACGCGAGAAAGCCACCAGCAACATCTGCACCGCTCAGGCGCTTCTGGCCAACATGGCGGGCTTCTACGCCTGCTGGCACGGGCCCGAGGGTCTGCGTCGCATCGCCACTCGTGTGAACCGTTTGGCATCGATGTTCGTCGAGGGAGTCCGGTCGGTGGGTCTGGCCACCGTGCACGACTCGTGGTTCGACACCGTCTCCGTGCGGGTTCCCGGTTCGGCGTTGGCGGTTCGTGACAAGGCGCGAGCGGCCGGATTCGATGTACGGGTGATCGATGCCGACACGGTGTCGGTGACGTTCGATGAAGTGTCCGATCCGGACGAGGTGAGATCGGTCCTGGGCTTTTTCGGTGTCGAGACGACTCATGGATTCGAGGGACGTCTGGAGGGCATCCGATCCGATTCGCGACGCGTCGAGCCGTTGCTGACGGCTCGCGTCTTCTCGGCATACCGCACCGAACACGAGATGTTGCGTTATCTGCGTCGATTGGCCGACAAGGACCTGGCTCTCGATCGCACCATGATCCCTCTCGGCTCGTGCACCATGAAGCTCAATTCGACCACCGAGATGGAGCCCATCACGTGGCCCGAGTTCGCCAACGTGCATCCGTTCGCCGCCGACGACGAAACCGCGGGATACCGCGAGTTGATTTCCGATCTCGAGTCCATGTTGGTGACCGTCACCGGCTACGACGCGGTCAGCCTCCAGCCGAACGCCGGTAGTCAGGGTGAGTTCGCCGGTCTGCTCGCGATTCGCGCCTATCACCGCAGTCGTGGTGATGTGGCGCGTGACGTGTGTTTGATTCCGTCGAGCGCGCACGGGACGAACGCGGCCAGTGCGGTGATGGCCGGAATGTCGGTGGTCGTCGTCGCGTGCGACGAAGACGGAAACGTGGACATCGACGATTTGACCAACAAGATCGCGAGCACCGGCGACCGCTTGGCCGCCATCATGGTCACCTATCCGTCGACGCATGGTGTGTTCGAGGATGGCATCGGCGAGATTTGTCGTTTGGTTCACGCGGGCGGCGGACAGGTCTACGTCGATGGTGCGAACCTGAACGCGTTGGTCGGTTTGGCGCGCCCCGGTGCCTTCGGTGCCGACGTCAGCCACCTGAATCTGCACAAGACCTTCTGCATCCCCCATGGTGGCGGAGGTCCGGGTGTGGGTCCGGTGGCGGTGAAGGCCCACTTGGCACCATTCCTGCCCGG
>RHCK01000067.1 GCA_010030605.1 Acidimicrobiia bacterium | reverse complement strand
ATCATCGTCGACGATGGTTCAACGATCCCGTTGGCACCCGTGGCGGGCGCCGACGTGGTGCGACGCGACGCGGCGGGTGGCCCCGGTGCGGCTCGCAACACGGGATTGGCGATGGTCGACACCGAACTCGTTCTGTTCGTCGACGCCGACGTGTCGTGGGAAACCGACGCATGGACGATTCTTCTCGCCCACTTCGACGACGAACGAGTGGCTGCCGTCGCGCCACGTGTGAAGAGCAACCCCGGATCATCATTGCTCGCTCGCTACGAATCCGGTTCTTCCCCGCTCGACTTAGGTGCTGAACCCGCGCGGGTGCGGGCGCGAACACGGGTGTCGTACGTTCCGGCGGCCGCGATCCTCGTGCGCGTCGACTCCCTGCGCGCGGTCGATGGATTCGATGCATCACTGCGATACGGAGAGGACGTCGATCTCGTCTGGCGACTCGATGAAGCAGGTCACACGTGTCGCTACGAACCGCGTGCGGTGGTCTTTCACCAACCTCGTTCGACGTGGATGGATGCATGGAGACAGCGTGTGTCGTACGGATCGGCCGCGTCGGCGTTGGACGAACGACATCCGGGTGCGGTGACACCGTTGCGCATCAATCGCTGGAGCGCCACCGCCTGGAGTCTGGTGGGTCTCGGCCATGTCGTGATCGGAGTGATCACCGGGGCGTGGTCGACTGTCATGTTGGTGCGCAAGTTGGGCAACGTCACCGATCGGGTGCCGATCGCCATGCGACTGGCGGGACGGGGCAACCTGCACGCCGGACGTCTCATCGCCAGTGCTCTCACCCGTGCCTGGTGGCCGATCACTTTGTGCGCGTGTCTCGTTTCTCGTCGCGCGCGGCGGATGGCGCTGATCGCTGCCGTCGTGCCGAACGTGGCCACGTGGTTGACCACGCGTCCGGATGTCGATGTTCTGCGATACGTGGCGCTACGAGTGGCCGACGATGTCGCGTACGGGACCGGAGTTTGGAAGGGCGCGCTGGCACGACGTCGCGCGGGCGCTCTCGTCCCGATCCTCGACTGACCGCGACGAACCTTCCCCCCACCCCACCCTTGGGATCGAAACACCGTCAATTTTGGGGGCTCAGTTACCCAAGCGATAACACCCGAATGAGGCATCCGATGCTTGGGAGGTTAACCCCCCAAAATTGACGGTGTTTCGATCCCAACAAAGGTTTTGGTTTTGGGGCTAGTGGGTGATGGGGCGAGCGAGACGCTTGGAGATGTCGTTGCACTCCTCGCAGATCTCGGCGGGGATCACACCCCACTTCATCAATCGTGCGAACATCACGCAGCCCAAACAAAAACCGGCGAATGCTTCCAGGCCGGCCGCGAACGTCAAGCCGGCGATCAGCACGTACGACACTGTCGGTGCTCCGAGCGCCCACGCCACCGACGCCCCCACCGTGAAGACCGCGCCGATTCCTTGTGCGAACCGTTTCGGAGGACCGGGGACGAAACGGTGCTCACGCGTGATTCGCGGAGTGATGAACCGAGTGACGATCGTGCCCCACGGGCTGAGCGTCGGTCCGGTGAGAACACGTGCCACGAATCCGTAGGTCAACGGCACGAGAACCCACCATTCGCGCACGACGAGGAACAGAACCGACTGGGCCACGGCTCCGAGGGCCACCAGCCGCGCCGATGTTTCGTTCACCGGGTTCGGGAAGCTGAAAAGTCCCGTCCGTGTGGGGGTCTCGAGGGTTAGCGCCATGGGGTCAGGCTACGGTCCGAATCCCGACCAAACAAGTCGTATTTACCCAACGAGCGTCGCCCCTCCACCAACGGGTCTCGGTAGCGTCGCATCGTGACCTTGGTGCTGAACGTCGCTCGGACGGCCTGGGATTCCCACGTCAATCGCGTGGCCGACTCGGTGAGAGGCCTGATCCCCGTGGTCAAGGGCAACGGGTATGGCTTCGGACGCGATTGGTTGGCGTCTCGCGCGGCCCCCTTGGCCTCGATCCTCGCGGTCGGTACCGCCGACGAGGTGAGCAGCGTCCCCGACGACCGCACCCCGATGGTGCTGACACCTCTCGTCCAGCCGCGACCGGGTCTGCGCGGCGACGCCATTCTCACCGTCGGCTCCCCCGTTCACGTCTCGGCCGCCGCCGGACACCGCGTCGTGGTCAAGGTTCGTTCGTCGATGAACCGTTACGGCTGCGATCCGGGCGAGGTCGCCGATCTGGTGAGTCTCGGTCGTTCGGTCGGTTGCGAGGTGATGGGACTGTCCATCCATCCCCCGCTGGTCGGTGGTATCGACGATCATGTTCGCGAGATCACCGACATCGTCGGGGCACTCGACTCGTCCTCGAACGAGCTCTCGGTCTGGGTGAGTCACATCGATGGCAACGGGCTCGACGAACTTCGTCGACGATTCCCCGCGCGCGAATGGTTTCTTCGTCTCGGCACCGCGTTGTGGCACGGCGACAAATCCATGCTGCAACTACGGTCCGACGTGATCGACGTCCGTTCGGCGCGGGCCGGAGATGTCGCCGGATATCGACTCACGCGCATTTCCGAAGACGGTCGCATCGTCATGATCGGATGCGGGACGGCGCACGGAATCGCTCCGCTCGATGGTGGACTCTCCCCGTTTCATCATGATCGGCGCCGCCTGCCACTGCTCGAAGCACCCCATATGCACACCAGCATGGTCTTCGTCGGACGCGACAGTTCGTGTCCCGAGATTGGTGACATGATCGACGTGCAACGTCCCCTCATCTCCACATTGGTCGACCGCGTCGACTGGATCTGATCCCCGATGACATCCGAATCGATCGCTATCGGTTCGCGACGAGTGGCCCCCGACGTCACCCGAGCCGTGGCTCTCATCGGTGTGGTCACCATGAACTATCACGGAACGATGAACGACGTTCGAGATCCTCACGGTTTCTGGGAACATCTCTTTCATCCGTACACCGGCGTGCTCAGCACTCGCTTCGCCGCCACCTTCGTTCTGATGGCCGGCATCGGCGTCGCGCTCATGGCCTCGAATACTCCGACCCAATCGATCCCGGGCGAAGCCGGAATTCGTTCTCGACTCGCACGTCGAGGAGTGTTGCTGTACGCGGCCGGATTGGCACTCAACCATGCGTGGGCCGGCACGATCCTCTTCTATTACGGCGCGTATCTATGCATCGCCGCGATCATCGTTCACCTGGCGTCAAAGCATTTGGTGCTCATCGCCGGCGCGGCCATCGTCGGTGGTGCCGCGTTGAGGGGTTGGTTGGTCTCCCGTCCGAGCGCGGCGTCACCCATCGAGTGGCTGAATCCACGCGAGGTCGACTCCATCGCCGACCTGTTCGGACGAACATTCACCGGCTACACGCATCCGATCCTGCCGTGGATCGCGTTCTTCATCGCCGGAATTCTCATCGGTCGCCATCTCGATCGCTTCGAACGAGCGTCGGGACGAATCGCGGTGTTCACCGCCACATGTACCGTGATCCTGTACATCGCGATCGACATTCTCGAACGCTTCGAGTCTCCCGATCGAGCGTGGGTCGGCGGCCTTCTGTCGACCGAGCCCTTCGACCGGGGACTGGGCTACTCGCTCACGACTCTCGCGATCGCCGTGACGGCTTTCGCCGTCATCACCTCCATCGTCCGATCGTCGTCGATGAATGCAGTGCTCGACCACTTGCGTCGCGCCGGGCAAATGACCTTGTCGCTCTACCTCGGTCACGTCGTCGTGTACTACGTGCTCTTCCGATGGTGGACCCTCGTCGAACCGCACGGACTACACACCGCGATCATCGTGTCGACGGGCTACTGGGTCGTCGGGGTGGGTGCGGCGTCACTATGGACCCGACGTTTCGGGAAAGGGCCGGCCGAACGCGTCTATCGCGCCGTCGGAGGCTGACTCGGATCAGGAACGGTTGAGACCTCGCCAGCCAACAGCACCCGCGCCAATGATCGGAGAACGATCTCCCAATCGGGCCGGCACGATGCGCGCGCCCCGAGAAAACGCCAGCCGGCAATGTTCATCGATGACTTCTTGAGCTGATTGAAAGAACGTGGGACCGAACCCCAGCGCCACCGACCCTCCAACGACCGCCAAACGAAGATCGAAGAAATTGCACACCGAAGCCACCGCGCGTCCCACCATGCGTCCGGTTCGCTGCATCGTCTCGTACGAAGGTTCGGTGGCCGGACGACCCGTGATCGCTTCGATCGCTGATCCGGAGGCTTCGGCCTCGAGACAGCCCCGCGCACCACATCCGCATCGGTGCCCATCGGGGTTCACGATGACATGACCGATGTGTCCCGCGTTACCCGACGCCCCGTCGATCATTCGCCCATCGACCACGATGCCTCCACCGACACCCGTGCTCACGACCATCCCCACGTAGTTGTTGGAACCCTTGGCCGCACCGAGCCAACCTTCAGCCAGAGCGAAGGCCTTCGCGTCGAGATCTCCGTACACCGGCACGCCGACAACAGTCGACAACGCTTCGCGCAACGGAAATCGTCGCCACGCCGGAATGTTCAAGGGTGACACCGTGGTGCAATCCGGTTCGATCGGACCAGCCGAACCGACTCCGCACACGACCACCTTGCCACCATGACGTTCCGACGCACGTTCGGCTTGACGACGAACGATCACCGACAACGACTCGAACAAATCGTTCGCGTTCTTGTCTCGGTCCGTTCGAATCACGTCGCGGTCGAGCATCTCGCCCTTGCGGGACACCAAGCCGACGGCCATTTTCGTGCCACCAATGTCGATGGCGAGCGCCAACTCTCGAGGGGCAGCGATGTCCGATGCATCCGGTTCGGACGTCATGATCTCTGACGTCATCAGTCGGCCACGCGACGGGCGTCCTCGATCAGGTTGATCTGATACAGAACTTCGTCCAACGCGTCAGCGGCGCTGATGGTGGAGTACCGCTGGGGATTCTCCGGAGTGCAACAGGACTCGACGGGGGCGAGCATGGTCCAGGGGCGAGGATGACAGAACTGCACCACGCTGTAACGCTCGTCTTCGAAACCCGGAGCCGCCACCACGCGATGCCAACCGATGGGGATGACACCGTTGGTCAAACGTTCGAGCATGATGCCGGTGTTGATGATCACGCGACCGTCGGGTGGAATCGCATCCACCCATTGTCCATCGACCTCGACCTGCAAACCGGGCGCCGTTGCCCGTGGCAAGGCGGTGATGAGGTTGATGTCGCCGTGAGCTCCGGCCCACACGTGACCGCCCGCCGGTGCATCCTTCATGGAGGGGTAGCGAATGGCACGAGTCAGAGTCGGGCCATCCTGCACCATGTCGTCGAAAAACGTTTCGGCGCATCCGATTCCGAGTGCGATCACCCGCAGGAAACGTCGCTGCAGATCGGCAATCGCGTCGTGAAACCGATACAGCACGTCCGACATGCCGGGAACCACGGCGTCGGGGAGCAACTGATCCGGATACGAACCGGGGAACTTGCGCTTCAGTGGATGACCCGCGGGGATGGGAGATGCCCAGTTCAACATCTCTTTCCAATCGGGCTTGTCGCTGGACGCGGCGGTCTCGACCAACAAGCCGGTGTATCCCGTCTGTCCGTGTGCACCGGGAGCAACGAAGCGTCGCTTCGTTTCCTGGTCCATCGAGAAGAACGTGCGCAACATTTCGTACGCGGTGTCCAACAGGTCCTCGGAGATGTCGCTACTCGTGTACACGAATCCGGTGGCGAGACTGCGACGAACTCCATCGACGACGGCCCGGCGACGGGCCGCGTCGCCTTTCTCGAAAGCCAGCAGATCGACGTCGAGGATCTGATCGGACATGTTCATGACGATAGTGCCGTCGACAGATCGGCCCACAGGTCTTCGACGTCCTCGATTCCCACGCTCATACGAATCAAACCCGGATCGACATGAGCGTCTCCCGCGTATTTTTGTCGTCGTTCCATCGTCGATTCGACTCCGCCGAGACTCGTGGCGTGTGTGATGATGCGAACCGCGTCGCACGCTCGGTCGGCCGCGGGAGCGCCGCCTTTGACAATGAAGCTCAACATCGGCCCGACGTTCTTCGCCCATTCCACCGCCGGATGCGCCCGCAATCTCTCGACCAGCTGGAGCGCGTTGCGAGACGAGGCCTCGTAGCGAATGGGCAGGGTGCGCAGACCGCGCAAGGCGAGGAAGGACTCCAAAGCGCCGGGGGTCGCGCCGACGAAGGTGCGCGACTCCAGCAAGGCCTCGTTCACTTTCGCGTCGTTCGTGATGGTGAGACCGATCATGAGGTCGCTGTGTCCTCCGATGAACTTCGTGCCCGAGTGCATCACCACCGTGGCGCCATGCTCGAGTGGTCGCTGTCCCATGGGCGTCGCGAACGTCGAATCCACGGCGGTGGCCACCCGGATCTCACGCGCTCCGTGACACAACGCGGGGAGATCACCTTCGTCGAGCGTGGGGTTGGTGGGTGTCTCGATCCAAAGCAACACGCGGTCGGCTCCCACTTCGGTGGCGGCATCTCGACACGTTCGCAAAACCGACGCGGTGTCGGTGATAACAACGGCTCGCGCCTCGACCTGCTCACGTGACTGCATCAATTCGATGAGTTTGCGGACACCCAAATAACTCACCGTGGGAACAACCACGATTCGTGGAGCGAGAGCGAACAAGATCGCCGACGCTGCGGCCATGCCCGAAGCGAACGACACGCAGTCGCCACCCTCCAAAGAACCAACCGCTGTTTCGAGCGCCTTCCATGACTCGGTCCCGTGCGTTCGCGCGTAGTCGGGAGACTCACGAAAGTTCGAGGCCAGAACGATCGGCTGATTGATCGGTGATCCGTCGCCCGAGGGACGGCCCGCGGTGACGGCGATGGTTCGCGGATTCAGATTCTCATGATTCATGACGGACGAAAACCTCCGGTTGTCCACCGGTGTGGATGAAGACGATGTCGTCGTTCGCTCCCCACCGACCTCGTGCGATGTTGCCCAACAAGCCCGCCATCCCCTTGGCCGTGTACACGTCGTCCAGAACCCAGGCGCCGTTGCGCGCGCCCCATTCGCGCGCCGCCAACGATTGTGGCGTCGGGATCGCGTAGTCATCGCCAACTGGTTCCCCTCGAGCACCGTCGGGCGATCGCCGGCCAACACGAGATGGGTCTCGATGCCGAGAACGGCACCAGCGGCGGCCGTCATACGACAGTGGTTCGACTGACCGGCACCCACCGTGATGAGACAGGACGCACCGGACGACACGGCGTCACCACAAAGGAACTCCAATTTGCGGGCCTTGTTGCCACCCATGCCCAAGCCGGTCAGATCGTCGCGCTTGACCCACAGTCGGGGACCGTTGGGAAAGGTCGGACCTTGCTCGATTGGCGTTGGCAGAGTGGCCAAGGCGACACGTGGTACGTCATTCCAGCGTGTGAGCCGATTTGCGCGCCCCAGCCAAGCCATGACCGCAGGCTACGGCGACCATCGAAAGGTCGCATTTGTCCAGCAAACCTCAAGACCCCTCACAACGTGACTGTCAGGTGAAAACCATGTCCGCGGCCGCCCTATCGTGGGAATCGGGAGGTCATTCCACCTTCCCGAACGCACTCCTGTCCCCCTGGGCGGGCACCACCGTGGACCACACCGACACCGCCCCCATCTCCGCCGCCACGGTCGACCTGACGACGCTGTTCAATCTGCATTACGCGCGCCTCGTCCGTTCACTCACCGTGATCTGTGGGAATTCCGAGGAGGCGGCCGATGCAGTTCAGGACGCGTTCGTGAAGGCGCATCTGAAGTGGCGCAAGATCAGTACGTACGACGATCCCGTGGGTTGGATACGTCGGGTGGCCATCAACAAGGTGCGTGACGGTCATCGTTCACGGGTGCGAC
>RHCK01000066.1 GCA_010030605.1 Acidimicrobiia bacterium | reverse complement strand
TCACGCCGCATCCCAAGTTGGCCAAGCAATTCGAAGCGCGAGCCAAGGCGTACAACGAGCAAGGCGACATCGAATGGGCCACCGGTGAGGCGTTGGCCTTTGGTTCGTTGGTGCTCGAAGGTTGTCCGGTGCGCTTGGCCGGCGAGGACTCGCGGCGCGGCACCTTCAGCCAGCGTCACGCGGCGCTCATCGACAACACCAATGAACGCGTCTGGATCCCGTTGGCCGAGCTGCCCGGCGCCGAAAAGTTCTGGGTGTACGACTCGTTGCTGTCGGAATATGCGGCACTCGGCTTCGAGTACGGATACGCCCACGCGAACCCCGAAGCTTTGGTGTTGTGGGAAGCGCAGTTCGGCGACTTCGTCAACGGTGCGCAGATCATCATCGACCAATACATCGTGGCCGCCGAGGACAAGTGGAATCAGCACAACGCATTGGTGATGCTGCTGCCGCACGGTTACGAGGGCCAAGGTCCCGAGCACAGTTCGGCGCGCATCGAGCGCTTCTTGACTTTGTGCGCCGAGGACAACATTCAGGTGGTCAACGCCACCACCGCGGCCCAGTACTTCCACGTCCTTCGTCGGCAGATGCACCGCGAAGTGCGCAAGCCGTTGGTCATCTTCACGCCCAAGGCGCCGTTGCGCATGAAGGAGTCTCGTTCGCCCATTTCCGAGCTCGAACCTGGCACATCGTTCCAAGAAGTTCTCGACGACCCGGGAGTAACCGATCGTGCCGGCGTGAAGAGAGTCGTGTTCTGCTCGGGCAAAGTTGCATGGGACGCCATCTCGGAACGCAACAAGCGCAACGCTCCTGTTGCCGTGGTGCGTGTCGAGCAGCTGTATCCGTTCCCGGTCGAGCAGATGATGGAAATTCTCGCCAAATACCCCAATGCGCGCGAAGTGGTGTGGCTACAGGAAGAGCCCAGCAACATGGGTCCGTGGCACTTCGTCGAGCATCGAGTCTGGCGAATCAAGGACCAAGGATACGACCTGCGGCGCGTCGCTCGTGTGGCCAGTGGTAGCCCGGCCACCGGTTCCAAGACGGTCCACGACCAGGAACTGGCCGATCTCATGGACGAGACCTTCCAGAACCTCTGAACATCGCGCGATCAGCGCAAGGACATACCGAGGATCGACTCCAGATCGTCGATGGCTTGATCGGCTCCCACGACTTTGATGGTGCGCATACCCATCGCCGCCGCCGGTTTCAAGTTGATGCCGAGATCGTCGAGAAAGACGCACGCGTCGGGGGAGACGTTCAACATTTCGCAAGCGATCTCGTAGAAGCGTGGCTCGGGTTTACGAACGCCGACCTTCGAGCTCTCGACGATGGCATCGAACCGTTCCATGATGAGATCGATCTCGGCCTCGCGACTGTTGGTCGGACGTTCCGTGACACCGTCTCCACCAACCATGTTGTTCGTGAGGCAGGCCGTCTTGTAGCCGGCGGCCTTCACGAGGTCGAGGGCGCGCACCATTTCGGGTCGGATGTCGCCCTTGAGCATCATCAATACATCGGCACCGCGAATGGTGAGACCCAACCGTGCTGCTTCGGCCGCGAACGCCTCGTCGAACTCGTGAGCGGAGATGTCGCTGCGTTCGAATCGCGCCCAAGCGTTGTCGTCGGGATTGGTCGCATTGATGCGTCGGATGGTGTCGGGTGGAACCCCGATTCGGGCTTCCAAGCGATTGAAGGCCTCGAACGGACTGGTGAGAATGACCCCGCCGAAGTCCCAGAGCACCGCCGAAATCGAGGTTGAACCGGTCACATCCCGATCGTAGGGCTATCCCCAGCGACCGTCCCCATTGGTGGTTGACTAACAGGGTGCCCAGACACGTCATCGTCGACGGCTCGAACATCGCCACCGAGGGGCGTTCGAAGCCCAGCCTGAAGCAATTGAACGACGCCGTGACGTCGTTCATCGCCGATCACCCGAAAGACGTCATCACCGTCATCGTCGACGCCACCTTTGGCCATCGAATCGATCCGAAGGAAGTGAAAGCCTTCGACAAAGCGGTGGAACACAACGAGTTGGTGACGCCCCCGGCGGGCACCGTTGGTCGTGGTGACGGATTCGTGCTGAGCATCGCCCAAAAGGTCGGGGCCTCGATTCTGTCGAACGACAGTTACCAAGAATTCCACGGTCAATACCCGTGGTTGTTCGACGAGGGGCGGCTGATCGGTGGCAAGCCCGTGCCGAACGTGGGGTGGGTTTTCGTCAACCGCACCCCGGTACGTGGAGACAAGAGCCGACGGTCCATTCGCGACGCCGAAAAGGGCGGGAAGAAAGACGCTGCGCCCAAGGTGAAGGTCAGCGCCGAAGCGATGAAGCCGATGCCTGTTCCGAAATCGCTTCCGCCCGGAGCAACGTTGCCCCCGAAAAAAGCGGCCGCGGCCCCAGCGACGGGAAAGACGGTCAACGATGTCTTGCCGTTCATTCAGTTCGTCGAAAAGCACAAGGTCGGATCGGTGGTGCGCGGGGTCGTCGACAGTTACTCGTCCCACGGGGCATACGTGATCATCGGTGATGTTCGGGGTTACGTTCCGTTGCGTTCGTACAGCAGTCCGCCCCCGCGATCGGCGCGCGAGGTCATGAAGTTGGGCGACTCGATGGATCTCGAAGTGGTGGAGATCATTCCGGGGCGTCGCAGCATCGATCTGAAGCCGGCGACGACGTCGACGAGCGCAAAGAAAGTCGCCACGAAGACTCCGGCGAAGAAGACGGCGGAGAAAAAGCCCGCCGTGAAGAAGGAAGCGGCGACGAAGTCGGCGACGCCCAAGGCGGCCGCCGCGAAGAAAGCCGTCCCGGAGAAAAAGCCCGCCGCACCCAAGAAAGCCTCATCGACGAAGGTCGCCACGACCAAGAAGTCGGCGACGCCCAAGGCTGCCCCGGTGAAGAAGGTCGCGGCACCCAAGAAGGCCGCCGTGAAGAAAGCCGTGGCAACCAAGAAGGCGGCACCCAAGAAGGCGGCACCCAAGAAGGTCGCGACGGCGAAGAAGGCGGCACCCAAGAACGCGGCCCCGACCAAAAAAGCGACGACCCGCCGTCGCTGACGCGGTAGCCCTTCATCGCCTACGGTTCTGTCGTGCGACTTGCCACCTGGAACGTCAATTCGTTGCGCGCGCGTATGCCGCGCGTCGAGGAATGGTTCGCCGACGTGCGGCCCGACGTGGTGTGCATGCAAGAAACCAAGTTGGCCGAGGATGCTTTTCCCACCGACGTGTTCAGTGCGCTCGGGTACGAATCGGTGCATCATGGCCAGGGTCAATGGAACGGTGTGGCCATCGTCAGCCGAGTGGGCCTCGAGAATCCCGTGCGTGGTTTCGCCGACGGTGAGGCGCCGGATCCGGAGGCACGTTTGGTGACCGCGACGTGCGGAGGTGTCCGGGTGAGTTCGGTGTACGTGCCCAACGGGCGCGAACTCGATCACGACCACTATCGATACAAGTTGGCGTGGATGAAACGTTTGATTGCTCATCTCGAGACGAACGAATCGGCGAACGCCGACGTCATCGTGACCGGTGACTACAACATCGCGCCGGATGACCGCGATGTTCACGACCCGTCGAAATACGTGGGGGCCACGCACGTGAGCGAGCCCGAGCGACAGGCGCTGCGCGATCTCGAGAAGTGGGGAATGGTCGACGTCTTTCGTCAGCATCACGCCGACGAGAAGCTCTACTCGTGGTGGGATTACCGAGCAGGAGCGTTCAATCAAGGTCACGGCATGCGGATCGACCTGGTGATGGCCACGCCTTCGGCCGCTCGCCGGTGTCGATGGATCGCGGTCGACCGTCAGGCTCGCAAAGGTGAGAAACCGAGCGATCACGCCCCGGTGGTGGTGGATATCGATGACTGAGAACCAAGACGTCGGGGCGTGGGCCGATCCCAAGGGCCTCGGGTCGGGGAATCCGTTGGATCTCCCCAAGCACCGAACGGTGATGTTCGAAGCGACCAACCCTCGCCTGCGTTTGGCCAACGCCACGCGTGCGGTGCTGCAACATTCGGCAACGTCGGTGGCCGATCCGGAGGCGTTCGCGCGCGCCGCCGAGCTTCTCGAACGTGCCGCTGAAATTCTGGCGGATGGACCGCATGGACGCAGTTATCACGCCAGTGCGGAAGGTGCGGTGGGTGGCGCGACGCACGGCTTCATCAGTCACAGCCCGGTCACCGGACCCTTGAACGCTTTGGCTGGGCTCGTCGACATCGCCACCACCGAGCACGAAGTCGTGGCCACGGTCACCTACGGCGATGCGTACGAGGGCCCACCCGGTTGCCTTCATGGTGGATTGATCGCGGCCATCTTCGATGAGGTTCTCGGGTTCGCCCAAGCGCTGTCGGGTTCGCCCGGCATGACCGGACGGCTGGAAGTCACCTACCGCTCGCCGACACCGCTGCATCAACCTCTGCGAGTGGTTGGTCGTTTCGATGGTTTGCACGGCCGCAAAATCATGACCTCAGGAACCATTCATGCCGGAGATCGATTGTGCGCCGAGGCGATCGGAACGTTCATCACGGTGAACGCCGGGAAATTCGCCGATCTCAATCGTCAGCGAGATCGCTCGAACTGAGTGCTTCGAGGATGCGCGTTCCGGCGCGACGGGCGAGCAATGGGCCGACGCCCTCGATCGATGCGAGTTCTTCGACGGTGCCGGGGCGCATCTCGACGATGCGCGTCAAGGTGGAGTCCGAGCAAACCAGTCGAGGGTCGATGCCGCCCGCGCGTCCCGCCGTGTTTCGCCACGCGTGAAGAGCAGCAAGAGCATCGCCGTTGCCGTCGTTCGATTCCAGAGCGACACGTTGACGCTCGCGGCTGTCACGGATGAAGTCGGCAGTGGGTCCGACCCCGGGTGCGACCGCGTCGGCTCCGTCGATGTATGGGCTTCGTGAGCGATCGCGACCACGACGGCGACGCGCGTGCGTGAGTATCAAGTTGTCTCCGGCCCGGGTGATGGCGACGTACGCGAGCCGGACTTCTTCGGCGCGCTCGTTGTCGCTCTTGGCCGAGGAATGGGGCATCAGCCCCACTTCACAACCAACCACCACGACGTCGTCCCATTCCCGACCTTTGGCCCCGTGGAAGGTGAGCAATTCGACGACGTTCGAATCGGTGACGACGTCGAACGGTCGATTGGCGCGCACCCACGCGAGAAACGCACGGCCGTCACCACCACCGGTTCGAAGGAACTCTTCGGCGGCATCGGCGACGGTGCGGCGAGCCACGATGTCCTCGGTCGAGTCGTCGTCGGATGGATCGCGGGCGTCACGAGTCCAGGTGGCGATCCGTGATGCGCTCGGCAAGTCGCCGACCTCACGAGTCGCGCGCTGGATCGGATCGCTGGCCACCGAACCGAGAACCCGGGCGGGCACGTCGAGAAGTTCGAGCGCCTGGCGCAACGGAGGCAGTTGGGCGTTGGTGCGCGCCAGCACCGCGATCGATCGCCAGGAACCCTTGTCCGCACCCATATCGGCGACGACGCGTGCGACGCCCGCCGCCTCGGCCATGTCGTCGGCGAACTCCATGATGCGAACCGGCGAGCCGGTGATGCGAGCCGAGCGCAATGACGGAGTTTGCTCTCCGAGATGTGCCAAAGCGTTGAGCCCCGCGTTCACCACCGTTGGTGTGCAGCGATAGTTGGTGTTCAGCCTGATCACCTCGACGCCCGGAAAGCGCGCTTCGAGGTCGGACAAGATCGTGGGGTCGCTGCCGTTGAACCCGTAAATGGCTTGTGATGGATCGCCGACGAACGTGAGGTGATCCCGCTCTCCACGCCAAAGATTCAGCAATTCGAGTTGGAGCGGGTTGAGGTCTTGCGCCTCATCGACGAACAGGTGCCTGATGCGCCAGCGAACGACGGCGGCGAAGTCGGGTTCGGTTCGCATGAGTCGGATCGATGTGGACAAAAGATCGTCGAGATCGATCACTCCGCGCTTGGTCTTCAACTTCTCCAGGTCGTTCATCACCCGACTGACCTCGGCCGGAGGCGCGGAACTTCGCCGCTTGGCGGCGGCAACCGCCCGCGGGTAGTCGGAGGCCTCGACGTTCCGAGCTCTCGCCCAATCGATGTCGGAGTTGAGTGCGTCGATGCTGGTGGTGTGTTTGGGTCCGATCACCTCGCCGATGAGTCGTCGTCGATCGGACACCACGGTGGGGTGCGCTCGCCCCCGACTGTCCCAGTGTTGGCGCAACAACGACAGAGCCACGGAGTGGAACGTGCCGGCGATCAAACCATCGCCGGCGCCCAGAACCCGAAGGCGCCGATGCAACTCGGAAGCGGCCTGTCTGGTGAAGGTGAGAACGGCCACGTGGGCCGGTTCGGCCACTCCGGACAGACATTGGTGAGCGATGCGTCGGGTGAGAACTCGCGTCTTGCCGGACCCGGCTCCGGCGATGATGGCGAGAAGCGGAGCGTGCGTCGTGACGGCTCGTCGTTGGTCCGGATCGAGGTCGAGCAAAAGGTCGTCGGGTGTGATGGACGAATCGGTGACGTCGTCGCCTTCGGTCGTGTCCACGCGATCATCGTAGGCGGGCGATGGCGGCTACTCTCAGGCCAGGAAAGGTGAGCGCCCATGGAATCCGGAGCAAACGAGCCGAGTATGACGCAGCATCGCAAGCCCTCCATCTTCAGTCCGCCTTTTCCGGAGAAATTGCTGTTCGACGGCGAAGTGGTGAGCGTCGACCTCAAACCTCACTGGTGGCATTTCGCCCAGCCCGCCGCGGCGTCGGTCGTGACGGTGATCCTGTGGCTCTTGTCGTTGTCCAAGGTTCACGGTGGGTTCGGCACGGTTCTTCACTGGGTCACCGGAATCGGATTTTTGTACTCGGCACTCTGGTTCGGAATTCGGTGGCTGCAATGGCGCAGCACTCACTTTGTCGTCACCTCCGACCGGTTGATTTATCGAAGCGGGATTTTCGCCAAGCAAGGAATCGCCATTCCGTTGGAACGAGTCAACAACATCAATTTCCAGCAGACGATCTTCGAAAAAATGATTCGAGCCGGAGACCTTTTGATCGAGTCGGGTGGCGAGGACGGACAACAGCGATTCTCGGATGTGCGCAAACCCGATGAGGTTCAACGATTGATCCACGCTCAGATCGAGGAGAACGGAAAGCAAGTGGGCGGGTCCGTCGTGCACACGACCGACGTGGCCACGCAATTGGAGAAACTCGAGGGTCTCCGCGATCGAGGTTCGATCTCGCCGGAGGAGTTCGAGCGCGAGAAGCGCCGACTTCTGGGCTGAGCCTCAACGACGACGAATTGCCACCACGCAACCGCCGAAGCCCCCACCGGTCATTCGGGCTCCGAGCACTCCGGGCCTCGTCAGCAACTCGGCGACGGCTTGGTCCATGGTCGGGTTGGACGTTTCGTAGTCGGTGGCCAAGGAGCGATGAGACTCGGTCATCAATCGACCGAGCTCATCGACATCGTTCGACTCGAGGGCGGCGACGAAATCGCGAACACGTTGGTTCTCGGAGATCACGTGGCGGGCTCGGCGCTTCAGTCGAGAGTCGGGGAGGGACTCGACGTCATTCATCGACGCGAGGCGCAGTGGTCCGATGTGCTGCTCGATCGTTCGACAATCGGCCACTCGGTCGGAGTATTCGCTTCCCACCAGCGTGCGCTGTGCCACGAATTTCACGTCGATGTCGATCGAGTCCGGGAGCGCCACATGTCGAACGCTCAGATCGTGGCAGTCGATGAGCGTGGCCCGACCTGGTTGGCCGACGGCGATGCACAACTGATCCATGATTCCGCACGGCACCCCCGACGCTCGATGTTCGGCGCGTTGGGCGGCCAACGCCATCTCGACATCATCCAAGGTTGATTCGGCTGCGATCGACCGGATGAATCGACCGGTGGCGATCTCTAGTGCCGCGCTCGAAGACAGTCCGGCCCCGATGGGCAGATCGGTGGAGACGGATGCGTCGAATCCCGAAACGGGAACTCCGGCGAGT
>RHCK01000065.1 GCA_010030605.1 Acidimicrobiia bacterium | reverse complement strand
GTCGGGCCAGACATCGGGCACGTCGTCCGTGCCCACGGGCATGGTGTTGTTCCCCGGTTCGGGTTCGGGTCGCGATCATTCGTCGTTGATCGCCATCGAAGACGCGTTGTCGCCCATGCCGGTGGGGCGTTACGACTTCGATTACCGAATGGCCGGCAAGCGCGCTCCGGATCGACCACCCAAATTGTTGGCTCGTGTGCGCGAGTGCGCGCGTTCGTTCGCCGCCGAACACGGAACCACGACGGGGCGACTGGTGTTGGGCGGTCGTTCCATGGGTGGTCGCATCTGTTCGATGGTGGCCGCCGGTGTGCCCGATATCGATGGCGAAGATGCGTTACCCGTGAGGGGACTGGTGTTGGTTTCGTATCCGTTGCATCCTCCGGCCAAGCCCGAGAACCTGCGCGTCGAGCACCTACCGCGCATCACGGTGCCGTGCCTCTTCGTGCATGGCACCAAGGACGACTTCGGGTCACCCGATGAACTGCAGCGATGGACCGCCACCATTCCGGGTGCCGTCACCCATCACTTCATCGAGAACGGCCGTCACGAACTGAAGAACAAAGACGCGATGATCGCCGACATCATCGCCGACTGGTTGTCGTCACTCGACTGAGTTGTCACGCTCGATGGGCAACGTGTGGTCCTCGGGGTTCAGCTCTTCCAACTCACGTCGCGCCGTCTCGGGATAGGTGACGGCCACGATCAAGGCCACCACCACCGGTCCACCCACCAACGCCAACATCACCGGACCATACGACGTGCCACCGTCAACGATGGCGCCGGTGAGTAACAACGACAAGCTTCCGCCCACCAACGCGCTGGCGAGAATCAGATACGACGCGCGTCCGCGATTGCCGGTGGGGAACAGCTCCGTTCGATACACGGCCAGTGGGGGATAGCTGGTGGCGGCGATGATCGCGCCGAAGATCGCGCTCCACCACATCAACGGACCCGAGAACGAGAACGACAACGCGATCAACAACGCTCCGGTCGGCGCGCAAATCACGGCCAAGCGTCGACGTCCGGAACGATCGGCCACGCGTCCACCGATCACCAAACCGATCACCGCCGGAGTGGCGGTGACGATGGTGAACAGCGACACCATTCCGGCGGAGAAACCGCGTTCGTCCTTCAGGAACGTGTTCTGGAAGAACGATGCCGGTGACAACAACATGTTTCCGAAGAACGCCACCGCCATCTGAATTCCCAAGCGTCGTCGTTGCAACTTGGGAACCGGCGTGGCCGACTGGTCCGCACGGTGCCATTCGAAGCGCTTCGTCTCGGGCAAGTGGCGTGCCAGATCTCGAGCCACCAACAACCAGACCAGTCCCAAGACGTACACCCAACGCCACCCGGACTCGCCGATGTCGGCCAACGGCAACGCGATCACCGCCACGCCGGCCCCCAACCCGTTGGCCATGGCCATCAAGCTGATGGCATAGGCCCGAGATCCGCGTGGCATCTCTTCGGCGGCGATGACGGCGATCAACAAGTCGAGCGCCAATCCGAGCGGACGGCCGAGTGTTTGCGTGGCCACCAACAACGGAAAGTTCGGTGCCAACGCACCGAGTGACGCGATGATGGGTGCGGCCCACGCCAACGACACCACCACGCGTCGACGCCCGATGCGATCGGCGAGCAACGCCGCCGGAAGACCGAACAGAATGCCGATGCGCACGATGGTGCCTGCGACGCCGCGACCCCAATCGCCCACACCGAAGTCGTCGCCGGCGAACGACACCGTCTGGGTGAACAGCGTGTTCACGAACGCGGTCAACAACGATGCCGCGGCCAACAAACCGAGAACGCGCACCTGTCTTTGGTCCAAACGATCGGGAGGCGCCCAGCCCGGTTGCGCGTCAGCGATGTGCGGTGCGCGTCGGGCGATCGAGCGACGAATCAGCGGGCCGAACAACCAATGAAACCAGGGAATGACCACGGCGAAGTCGGTCTCCTCGCGCAGAGTCCCGTCGCGTTCGGTGACCGTGCGGCGATAACGACGGAACGGCCCGTGCTGTTGGCCGAACGTGGCCACGCCGTCGTGACCGTGGGCTTCGGCTTCTTCGCGCACCAGATCGTCGTGTGGGGTGGTCAACCAGGCTCTCACCTGCGGTTCGTCGGGCCATTCGCGCACCAGATGCACCCCGTTGCGGCCCACGGAGCGAGCATACTTGTACGTCTATGGACCGCATCGTTGTGCAGCGCAGTGGTCCGTTGTCGGGTGAAGTCGAGGTGCCGGGCGCCAAGAACTCGGTCCTGAAGTTGATGGTGGCCTCGCTCTACGCGCCCGGTCGTCATGAACTCACCAACGTGCCCGACATTTCCGATGTCGAGACCATGGGCGCGCTGTTGGGAGCACTCGGTGTTCGCGTGCAACGCGACGCCATCGATGACACCGTGCTGCATCTGCACAACGACGGCGACGTGCGCACCGTTGCTCCGCCCGAACTGGTCACCAGCATTCGCGCGTCCATCAACGTACTCGGTCCGCTGTTGGCGGTGTGCGGACGGGTGCGCCTCGACATGCCCGGTGGCGATGATTTCGGCACACGACCCATCGACATGCACATCGCCGGACTGAAAGCCATGGGCGCCGAGTTCGACATCGACGACCAATCCATCTCGGCGCGAGCGGACCGTTTGCGCGGTGCCGACATCGTGCTCGACTTTCCGTCGGTGGGCGCCACGGAGAATCTGCTCACGGCGGCGGTTCACGCCGACGGGGTCACCACCATCACCAATGCCGCGCGCGAACCCGAGGTGGCCGACTTGTGCGAGCTCTTGGTGGAAATGGGCGCGCGCATCGATGGCATTGGTTCGTCCGTTCTGCGCATCGACGGAGTTCCGCGCGGCTCGTTGGTTCCCGTGTCGCACGCCGTGGTGCCCGATCGCATTCAGGCCGCCACCTATCTGGCGGCGGTGGCAGTGGCTGGTGGGTCGGCGGTGGTGAAGGGTGCGCGCGCCGATCACATGGTGGTGTTGCTGAATCGCATGAACGACATGGGTCTCGAACTCGCCGCCGTGCCCGGTGGTATCGAGATTCGATCCGAGGGACGCATGCGCGCGGTCGACGTGCAGACCCTTCCGTATCCGGGCTTGGCCACCGACTACAAGCCGTTGCTCGTCACCATGCTCGCCGTCGCCGAGGGCATGGGCATCGTCACCGAGAACTTGTATCCCGGTCGTTTCCGTTACGTGGAGGAGTTGTCGAAACTCGGGGCCGATATTCGCACCGACGGCCACCACGCCATCGTGCGTGGCATGGAACGTTTGCGCGGAGCCGCGGTGGTGGCCCCCGACATTCGAGCCGGTGCCGCGCTGGTGATCGCCGGTCTGGCCGCCGAGGGACGCACCGTCATTTCGGGCATCGAACACATCGATCGTGGCTACGACGATCTGGTGGGTCGATTGGTGTCACTCGGCGCCTCGGTGGCGCGGGCGAACTCAGCCGACCTCTGAATCGGTGTCCTGACGGTCGTCGGTGGTGCTGGCTCCCGAACCCAATCGGCGACGCACGATGGCCAACAAAGCCACGATGATGGCGATGGGTCCGGCCACCATCAGGATCTCGTCCCAACCACCCTGGTGAGCGAGCATCGCGACGCTCGTGCCGATCATCGTTTTCCTTCCATGACATGCGCCGCTTGACAGAGGTTCTGGCGCCCTCTCACTCTACGATCAAGGGGTATTCCCCAGCCCATTCAGGTGATTCAGTGACCAGCATGCGAACCCAGGTCGAAGAGACCATCGAGGCCATCCGCCCGGCTCTTCAGGCCGACGGCGGAGACATCGAATTGAACGACGTCGACGAAGCCACGGGCATCGTGAAAGTCACGTTGGTGGGCGCCTGCGGAACCTGTCCGACCTCCACCCAGACCCTG
The DNA here is from genome assembly GCA_010030605.1 of Acidimicrobiia bacterium. Classification (GTDB taxonomy): domain Bacteria; phylum Actinomycetota; class Acidimicrobiia; order Acidimicrobiales; family Ilumatobacteraceae; genus Casp-actino8. The sequence continues at coordinate 4,134 of RHCK01000065.1, read as the reverse complement.
AAGCAGGGGATCGAACGCATCATGCGCGACCGCGTCGACGGTGTCACCGAAGTGGTGAACATCGGCGTGGTGGAACTGTGACCGGTGATCGTGTGAGTCGTCGCGATCGCAACCCCGACACCCTGTTCGCCTCGGCTCTCGATGGTGATCGAAGCGCCTTGGCGCGTTTGCTGTCGTTGATCGAACAAGGCGGCGACCCGGCGCGCGCGATCGGTCGCTTGTCGTATCCGCGCGGCGGCAACAGTTACACGGTCGGTCTCACCGGAGCGCCGGGTGCCGGCAAGAGCACCCTCACGTCGTCCATCATTGGTCACTTGCGTTCGCTCGAACTGGAAGTGGCGGTGTTGGCCATCGACCCGTCGTCACCGTTCACCGGTGGCGCAATTCTCGGTGACCGCGTGCGCATGCAAGACCATGCCACGGACCCCGGCGTGTTCATTCGCTCCATGGCCACGCGCGGACATCTGGGTGGATTGTCATTGGCGGCACCGGAAGCCATTCGTTTGCTCGATGCCATCGGCCGACTGTGGGTGTTGGTCGAGACCGTGGGCGTGGGTCAGGTGGAAGTCGAGATCGCCGGCAAAGCCGACACCACCATCGTGGTGGTCAATCCGGGTTGGGGCGATTCGGTGCAGGCGAACAAGGCCGGTCTCATGGAGATCGCCGACATCTTCGTGATCAACAAGGCCGACCGCAAGGGAGTCGACGAGACACGACGCGATCTGGAACAGATGCTCGACCTTTCCGATCTGCCGCACGAAGCATGGCGTCCGCCGATCGTTCCCACCGTCGGTTCCACCGGTGAAGGCGTGCCCGCTCTGTGGGACGTGGTGAAGCAGCACCGCGAATTCATCACCACCAGTGGTGAACTGGAACGCCGTCGCCGATTCCGTTTGCGCGAGGAATTGCGCGAGATCGTGGCTCGTCGCTTGGAACAGCGCGCGCGAGAAATCTGCACCGGCGAGCGCTGGGAGTCGTTGCAAGACGGCGTCATCGAACGCACGCTCGACCCGTGGAGCGCCGCCGACGAAATGCTGAAGGCTGTCGGCGCCTGACCGACGAGCGTCACGAGCGAGGAGCGAACATGTCCGACGATCTGGTTCTGTGCGAGCGACGCGCCGACGGTGTGGCCGTGGTGACGTTGAACAACCCGAAGGTGAACGCGCTCAGCCAAGCAGTGTTGGCGCGACTGCGCGAGGTGGCGCTCGACCTGACCGCGAACCCGCCCGGTGCCGTGGTCATCACCGGCGGTGAACGCATCTTCGCGGCTGGCGCCGACATTAGCGAGTTTGGTGGCACCGCCGAAGGTGAACGCATCGGTCTCGGATTTCATTCGGCGCTCGACGCGGTGGCGGCCATTCCGCGCTTCGTGATCGCGGCCGTGAGCGGATACGCCCTCGGTGGTGGATGCGAGTTGGCGTTGGCGTGCGACTATCGCATCGCCGGCGAGAAGGCGGTGTTCGGCCAGCCCGAGGTTCTGTTGGGCATCATTCCCGGCGGTGGCGGAACGCAGCGTCTGCCGCGTTTGGTGGGCGCCAGTCGGGCCAAGGAAATCGTCATCACCGGACGACAGGTGAAGTCCGACGAAGCGTTGCGCATCGGCTTGGCCGACGAAGTGGTGCCGAACGAAACGTTGCACGAGCGCGCGTTCGCTCTGGCCGCATCGGTGGCCGCCGGTGCCGTGCAGGCGCACGCCGCCATGAAACGAGCCATCGACGAAGGACTGTCGTCGACGTTGGCCGACGGCTTGTTGCTCGAGCGCCGTTTGTTCACCGACATCTTCCGCACCGACGACAGTCAGGTGGGCGTGAAGAGCTTCCTCGAGAACGGGCCGGGCAAAGCCACCTTCAGCGGTCGCTGATCACGCTCTCGTACACCGCCGCCGTCGCCGTGGCGATGGCATCCCACGAGAAGCGACTTCGCAACACTTCGCGACCCTTGGTTTGCATGTCGCGGGCCAAAGCACGATCGGTCAACACGCGCTCGATGGTGGTCGCCAGCTGACGAGCATTGCCCGGTTCGAACAACAATGCGGCGTCGGTTCCTTCGATGATCTCGGCCAGTCCACCCGTGCGCGCCGCCACCGTTGGTGCCTCGGCGGCGAGCGCTTCCAGGGCCACGATGCCGAACGGTTCGTAGAGCGAGGGGATCACCACGCAGCCGGCGCGATGCAAAAGCGAACGCAATTCGTCGTCGGGCACGAAGCCGGCCAGGTTCACCAGATCGCTCACACCCTCGATGTCGACTTGGCTCTGCAACTCGGGCAGATATGAACCGCGACCCGCGATGACGCAGCGAATGCCGGACACGCGACCGCGCAACAACGCCATGGCCTGAGCCAACACTTGGAAGCCCTTTTCGTATTGCACGCGACCCCAGGCCAACACCAGTGGTTCGCGAGCGGTCGATCCCGTTGGTTCCCACACGCGGGGGTCCACGCCGTTGGGAACGAGTTCGACGTTGGTGGGGTCCAGTCCCTCCAACAACTCGCGCATCATGAAACGCGAACAACAAACCTGCGCCGCCGAGCGATATGCCAACCAGGCTTCCACCGCGTTGATGGCCGAACTGGCACCCTCGGGTACGTGACCACCATGTCGACCGCGTTCGGTGGAATGAAACGTGGCCACCAACGGAGCGTCGAACAACGCCGACAACGTGTCGCCGGTCCATGCGGTGTGCCAGTCGTGGGCGTGCACCACGTCCGGCCGCCAGTCGCCGATCGTGGCCACCAACGCGGCCATCTGATTGTTGGCCGAAGCGGTGCGCAACACTTCGTCGTCCTCGGGCAACCACGGCAGGTCGGTGCGCGCCCGATGAACGCGCACCCCATCCACCGTCACGGCGTGGGCGGCCAGATCGCCGTCGTTGTCGACGCTGAACACCACCACGTCATGTCCACTGCGAGCCAACGCTCCGGCGAGTCCGTCGACGTGGGCCGCGACGCCACCGATGGAAGCGGGTGGAAATTCCCGAGTCAACATCAGCACGCGCACATTCAGACGGTAGCGGACTCACCTCGTAGCCTTGGGGGCGTGAACGATCGACTGGCATGGTGGCGCGACCCGGCGTTGCGACCCATGGTGGTGGCGTGCCTCACCCTCAGTGGCGCGGTCGGGGTGTTCGGTTTCTCGTTCGGCGTGGGGTCGGTGGCGGCGGGTGCGAGCGTGTGGCAAACGTGCGCGTTGTCGTTGTTCGTCTTCACCGGCGCGTCGCAGTTCTCGGCCATGAGTGTCATCGGTGCCGGTGGTTCGGTGGGTTCGGCTCTGGGTGGTGCGTTGCTGTTGGCCGCGCGCAACGGGGTGTACGGGTTGGCCATGTCGCGTCGACTGGACGGATCACTCGGGCGACGTTTGCTGGCCGCGCAATTGACCATCGATGAGACGACCGCCATGGCGGTGGCGCAACCGAATCGTCGTGAGCAACAGATCGCTTTCTGGTTGACCGGTTTCGCGCTGTACACGTTCTGGAACACCGGCACGCTCATCGGAGCATTGACCGGCAGTGCCATCGATCCGCAAACGTTCGGTCTGGATGCGGCGTTCCCCGCCGGTTTCGTGGCCATGGTGTGGCCGTTGCTCAGCGACAAGCGCGCTCGACTGGCCGCCGTCATCGGGGGAGCGGTGTTCCTATCGACGGTGTCGTTCCTGCCCATCGGTGTGCCGATTCTGTTGTCGGTCGTGGGCGTGCTGGTGGGCGTGCAAAAGCCGGTGCCTCCGCCGGTGTCTGCGGGAGCGGTGTCATGAGGCGTGGGTCATGAGGCGCGAGTCATGAGCTGGTCGCTGGTGATCGTGCTGGCCATCGGCGCGTACGCGTTCAAGGTGACCGGGTTGGTGGTGTTGGGCGGGCGCACGTTGCCCGCCGTGATCGAACGCTGCCTGGCTCTCATCCCGGCCGCCGTCGTGACGGCGCTCATCGTGAAGGACACGTTCACCACGGGGCAGGATCTGGTTCTCGATGCGCGAGCCGCCGGCATCGCCGTTGCGGTGTTGGCGGCATGGAAGCGAGCGCCGTTGATCGTGGTGATCGTGCTGGGCGCCGCCGTGACCGCTCTTCTCCGCCAGGTCTGATCACTTCATTGAGGTTCTGGGTACACCAGGGCGCCGGAAACCGACACTTTTGGTACCCAGAACG